>NZ_JBHYVB010000267.1:0-13053 GCF_042750115.1 Streptomyces sp. NPDC059455 | reverse complement strand
GGGGCGCTCCCGCCCCGGCGCCCGGCCCGCCCACCGCGGCCCACCGCGCCGACCCCGGGGGGCCGCCCCCCGCCGCGGTGGTCGCTGGCGTTCTCGTGTTCACGGATGACGACAGGGGCTCCCGGGGCGGCTCGTCGGACGATGTCGTCCAGGGCCCGCCGGGAGCGCCGGGCCCCGGCGGTTCCGGGGACCCGGACGGCTCCGGTGGCTCACAGGGCCCGGGAAATCTCGTCACGCCCGCCCACAGCTCCGGGCCGAGCGGCACCACCGTGGTGATCGGCGAGGCCGGTGCCGGGCACACCCTCGATGTCTACGAGGACCTGCGCTGCCCGCCGTGCGCCTCCTTCGACCAGGCGGTCGGGCCGACCATCGCCAAGGACATCAAGGCCGGCAAGTACAAGGTCTCGTTCCACTTCGCCGCCATCCTCGACAAGAACATGGGCGGCAGCGGCTCCGCGAACGCCCTGAGCGCCCTCGGGGCGGCGCTGGACGTGAGCACCGACACCTTCCTCGACTACAAGGCCGCCCTGATGTCGGCGAAGAACCACCCCGAGGAGAGCAAGGACTCCTACGCCGACGACAACCAGCTGCTGACCGTCTCCCAGGAGGTGTACGCGCTCAAGACGAACGCCTCCTTCCGGGAGGCTCTGCGCGTGGGCACCTACGACCCCTGGGCGAAGAAGATGATCGCCGACTTCGACGCCTCCGGGGTGAGCGGCACCCCCACCGTCAAGCTCGACGGCTCCCAGCTGACGGGCAGCGGCGGCTCCACCCCCGCGACCGCGACGGAGTTCACGGACGCGGTGGACAAACAGCTCAAGGGGTGAAACACGCAGGTCAAGGGCGGGTAGCCGACCGCCGGGCCGATTCTTCACATGGTCCCTACAGCCGTTCATGGCAGAATTCGAAGTCATGGACGGCACCGGACCGCAGCTGAGGGCAGTGCGCGCGGCGCTCTTCACAGCGCTGTGCGTCACGCTGTCCTCGGCTTCGCATGTCCTGCTGTCGCGGGCCCCGCTGCCGCTGGGCACCGTCGCCGCGCTCGCGGTGGCCGTCTTCGCCGTCGCGTACGCCCTCGCGGGCCGGGAGCGGGGCTTCTGGTCCATAGCGGCCCTGCTGATCCCGCTGGAGCTGGCCGCCGACACGATCTTCACCACCGGCCAGCAGGCGTGTTACGGACAGTCCGGCGGCCCGGTGGCGGGCTCCCTGCGCTCCATGGGGGTCACCGTGCTGTGCGGGGGCGACTTCGGCGGTCCGCTGTCCGGGGTCTCTCAGAACGGCGTCGCCGGCCCGCTGGCGGCCGCCGTGAGCTCCGCCACCCCCTGGCTGCTGCTCGCCGCGCATATCGCGGTGGGTCTGATCGCCTCGGCCTGGCTGCGGCGCGGCGAGGCCGCCCTGAGCCGTCTGCTGGCCTCCCTGGCCGCCTTCGCCTTCCGGCCGCTGCTGCTGGCCGTCGCGGTCCACGCGGCGGCCCCGCTGCCCCACCGCCGGGCCCCGCGGCCCGTACGGCCGGTGCGCCCGGCACCGCCCCTCCCTCTCCTCGTGCACTCCGTGGTGCGTCGTGGACCGCCCTGCTCGGCCGCTGCCTGAGCACAGCGCTCCACACCCCCGTACGCATTACTGACGACGCACACCCACGGAGATCGAACCATCATGAGCAATCGCAACAGCCAGCAGAACAAGCAGGCCGCGCGCGAACGGCTGCGTGTCGAGCGCGAGCGCCAGGCCAAGAAGGACCGGATGCGGCGCCAGCTGTTCGTCGGCGGCGCGGTCGTCGCGGTCCTCGCGATAGCCGGCGGCATCGGCTACGCCGTCACCAGCATGAACTCGGACGATGCCAACCAGAAGTGGCGGACGGCGGCCGAGAAGAAGACGTTCGCCAAGCCCGCCAACGCCACCGGCCCCCAGGGCACGACGGTCGTCATCGGCGACAAGAAGGCCAAGAACACCCTGCACGTCTACGAGGACATGCGCTGCCCGGTCTGCGCCCAGTTCGAGAAGTTCACCGGCCCGACGGTGCTCAAGGACATCAAGGACGGCACCTACAAGGCGCAGTTCACCATGGGCACCTTCCTCGACGACAACAAGCAGCAGCCCGGCGCCGGCTCCAAGAACGCGCTGAGCGCGCTCGGCGCGGCCCTCAACGTCAGCCCGCAGGCGTTCCTGGACTACAAGGAGGCGCTGTACGCGCCGAAGAACCACCCGCAGGAGACCGATGACGCGTTCGCGAACGACCAGAAGCTGATCGACGTCGCCCAGCAGGTCAAGGAGCTGAAGGGCAACACGGACTTCGAGAAGGCCGTGAAGAACGGCACCTACGACCGGTGGGCGCTGGCCATGTCCAAGTCGTTCAACGACACCAAGGACGTCGACGCCACCCCGACCTTCAAGATGAACGGGAAGAAGCTGATGGTGGGCCAAAACCCGCCGATGACCCCGGACCAGTTCACCCCGCTCGTCAAGCAGGAGCTCAAGAAGTAGCGTCCGGCCCATCCCGGCCCGGGGGGGGGGGGGGGGGCGCGGGGGGGGGGCGGCGCGGCGCGCCCCCCGACGGCGTATGGGCGGACGGCGGTGGCGGTGACCCGGCGGCCTGGGCGGTGACCGGGCGACGACCGCGCCAGTGACCGGGCGACGACCGCGCCGGTGACCTGGCGGCGAGCGCGCCGGTGACCTGGCGGCGACGGGTGGGCGAACATCCCCCAAGCCCCCTGTCCTCGGGGGCTACTTGTCAGTAATCTCCTCGGCCGTGACCGACCTCCACATATCGCGCCGAAGCGCCGTCACGGCCGCGGCGGCCGCCGCCGCCCTGCTGCCCCTCGTCCCGGGCCCCACCGCCACCGCCGCCTCCGGGCCCGCCTTCCTGCACGGCGTCGCCTCGGGCGACCCGCTGCCCGACGGGATCCTGCTGTGGACCCGAATCACGCCCGCCCCCGACGCCGTGCCCGGCTCGGGGCTCGGCCCCGCCGTCGAGGTGACCTGGGAGGTCGCCGAGGACCGGGACTTCCGCTCGGTCGTCGCCCACGGCACCGTCAAGGCCGCCGCCGACACCGACCACACCGTCAAGGCCGATGTGCGCGGGCTGCGGCCCGCCACCGGCTACTTCTACCGCTTCGGCGTGGACGGCGGCGTCCGCTCCCCCGTGGGCCGCACCCGCACCGCCCCCGCATACGACGCCGCGACCGAGGGGTTGCGCTTCGGCGTGGTCTCCTGCGCCAACTGGGAGGCGGGCTGGTTCTCCCCGTACCGCCATCTGGCCGCCCGAACCGACCTGGACGCGGTGCTCCATCTGGGCGACTACATCTACGAGTACAAGAGCGGCGAATACCCGGAGACGAAGGACGTCCTCCGCCCGCACGCCCCCACCCACGAGATCGTCACGCTCGCCGACTACCGCGTCCGGCACGGGAACTACAAGACCGACCCCGACGCCCAGGCGCTGCACACCGCGCTCCCCCTGATCGCGATCTGGGACGACCACGAGTTCGCCAACGACGCCTGGTCCGGCGGGGCGGAGAACCACACGCCCGGCACCGAGGGGGCGTGGGCCCAGCGGGTGGCCGCCGCCAAGCAGGCGTACTTCGAGTGGATGCCGGTGCGCCCCTCCACCCAGGGCACCACCTACCGGCGGCTGCGCTACGGCACCCTCGCCGATCTCCACCTGCTCGATCTGCGCTCGTTCCGCTCCCAGCAGGCGGCCACCGGCAGCGGGGACGTGGACGACCCGGAGCGCACCCTGACCGGGCGCGCCCAGCTCGACTGGCTGAAGTCGGGCCTGACCGCCTCGGACACCACCTGGCGGCTGGTGGGCAACTCGGTGATGATCTCGCCGGTCGCCTTCGGGGCCCTCCCCGCCGAGCTGCTGGGCCCGCTCGCCGAGCTGCTGGGACTGCCCAAGGGCGGCCTGGCCATCAACACCGACCAGTGGGACGGCTATACGGACGACCGGCGCGAGCTGCTCGCCCACCTCACCGACCACGGGATCGGCAACACGGTCTTCCTCACCGGTGACATCCATATGGCGTGGGCCAACGACGTACCGGTGAAGGCCGCCACCTATCCGCTCTCCCGGTCGGCCGCGACCGAGTTCGTGGTCACCTCGGTGACCTCCGACAACCTCGACGATCTGCTCCATGTGGCGCCGCAGACGGTGTCCCTGGTCGCGGCCGCCGCGATCAGGGCCGCCAACCGCCATGTGAAGTGGGTGGACATGGACTCACACGGCTACGGCGTGCTCGATGTCACCCCGCAGCGGGCCCAGATGGACTACTACATCGTCTCGGACCGGACCGATCCGCACGCCACGAGCGCCTGGACGCGGTCGTACCGCACCCAGGCGGGCAGCCAGAAGGTCGAGCGCGCCGACGCGCCCGTGCGCTAGGGCTCGCCCGTGCGTTAGGGCCCACCCGTGCGTTGAAGGCTCAGAGGCTCGCCAGGAAGCCGAGCGCCACCCGCCAGGTGGCCTCGGCGGCCTCCTTGTCGTAGTCCGGCAGCTCGGGGTCGGTGAAGATGTGCCCGGCCCCGCCGTAGCGGAAGACCTCCACATCGGCACCGGCCCGCCGCATCCGCAGATACCAGGCGTTGAGCCAGTCGTGCGGCTCGAACGGGTCGGGGTCGGCCACATGCAGCTGCACCGGCAGGTCATCGGCCGCGGCGTCGTCGGCGATGTCCGAGGTGCCGTGCAGCAGGAGCAGTCCGCGCGCCTTGTCGTCGGCCAGCGCCAGGTTCTGCGCCAGGGAGCCGCCGAGCGAGAACCCGGCGTAGACCAGCCCGCGGTCCGAGTACGGCGCGGCGGCGGTGATGGCCCGTTTCAGCAGTTCGTCCCGGCCGATCCGCTCCTTGATCACCATGCCGTCCTCGACGGTCTCGGCGGTCTCCCCCTCGTACAGGTCCGGCACGACCACCTCATGCCCGGCCGCGCGCAGCCGGCCGGCCGCCTCGTGCACGGCGGGCCGCAGCCCATACGCGGAGTGGAACAGCACAATCGTCGAGGTATCGGCCACCGCCGTCACTTTCCTTCCCGTTTCACTTTCCGTGGATCGCCCCCTCCTATCGTGCCAGTCACAGTCTGAGGACACCCGATCCGGGGAAGGCGGGACAGGACACCCTGGAGTCTCCCCTGGGAAGGATGAGGTAGGTGTCCATGGAGGACGTGCTGCGTCCGCTCATTGTCATCGGCGGCTCACTGGCCATCACGCTGTTCATCGGCTGGGCCGCCGACTGGCTGCTGCGGAGGGTCGATGCCCGGCATCCCGAGACCCCCCTGTGGGGTCATCTGCGCCGCTGTCGGCTCCCTCTTCAGGTGACCGTGTGCACGGCGCTGCTGAGCGGTTCGTACGACGAGACGCAGGCGAGGGTCGTCCAGGAGCACGGGTCGGCGATCGGCCAGTTGCTGGCGCTGGTGCTCATCGCGGCCACGGCGTGGCTCATGGTGCGGGTCTCCTCGGCCGTGGTGGAGTCCTCCTACTTCCGCTACGCCTCCTCCAGCGCGCACGACCCCGCGCGGGTGCGCCGGGTGCGCACCCAGGTGACGCTGATCCAGCGGGTGGTGGCCGCGATCGTCGGCGTGGTGGCGGCTTCGGCCATGCTGCTGACCTTCCCGACGATGCGCACGGTCGGCACCTCCATGCTGGCCTCCGCCGGGATCCTCGGGGTGGTCGCCGGTGTGGCGGCCCAGTCCACGCTGGGGAACCTCTTCGCGGGGCTGCAGATCGCCTTCGGCGACATGGTGCGGATCGGCGACACGGTGGTCGTGGACGGCGAGTGGGGCACGGTCGAGGAGATCACGCTGACCTTCCTGTCCGTACGGACCTGGGACGAGCGCCGCATCACCATGCCGGTGTCGTACTTCACCAACAAGCCGTTCGAGAACTGGTCGCGGGGCGGCACCCAGAAGGTGGCCACGGTCTACTTCCACCTGGACCACACCGCGCCCATCGAGGAGATGCGGGAGCACCTGCGCGAGATCGTGCAGAAGTCCCCGGCCTGGGACGGCCGGGACTGGAACCTGGTGGTGACGGACACCACCCCGAGCACCATCATGGTGCGGGCGCTCATCACGGCGCGGGACCCGGACGACGCGTGGACCGTGCGCTGCGAGGTGCGCGAGAAGATGATCACATGGTTGCGGGACGCCCATCCGTACGCGCTGCCGCGCATCGCCACCGCCCCGGCCGCACAGGCACCGCAGGCGCTGCAGGAGAGCGAGCGCCGCCGTGAGCGCCAGGACCACTTCGCCCGCTTCGAGGACGGGCTGCGCAAGGACGCCCGGCACTCACGGTGAGCCCGGCGGCCCGGCGCTACAGCGACCGTCGCATCGCGCGGTGCGGAATGCCGCCGCCCTCGTCGAACTCGGCGCCGAACGCCTCGTAGCCCAGCCGCTCGTAGAAGCCGAGCGCATGGGTCTGGGACTCCAGATAGACCTCGGCCAGACCGCGCCGGTGGGCCTCCGCCTCGACGGCCCGGACCAGGTCGGCCCCCAGCCCCGTGCCCCGCGCCGCCCGGGTCACCGCGAGGCGGCCGAGCACGGCGGTGGTGGCGCCGTCGACACCGGCGTGGCCGTACTTCTTGTCCGCGGCCGCGCCGTACAGAAAGCGGACGGTGCCCACCGGGCGGCCCCCGCCGTCGGTGGCCAGGAGGTGGACGGCATGCGCGTCGTACGCGTCCATCTCCTCCTCTTCGGGGATCCGCTGCTCCACCACGAAGACCTCGCGGCGGACCGCGAAACAGCCGGACAGGTCCCCGTCGGCCACGACCTCGATCACGCGCTCTCCGCCTTCACGATGTCCAGCGCCCCGCGCAGATCATCCGGGTAGGAGCTCTCGAACTCGACCCATCCGCCGTGCGCGGGGTGCTCGAAGCCGAGCCGCACGGCGTGCAGCCACTGCCGGGTCAGCTTCAGCCGCTTGGCGAGCGTCGGGTCCGCGCCGTAGGTGAGGTCGCCGACGCAGGGGTGGCGGTGGGCCGCCATATGCACCCGGATCTGGTGGGTGCGGCCGGTCTCCAGCTTGATGTCCAGCAGGCTCGCGGCCCGGAACGCCTCGATGAGGTCGTAGTGGGTGACGCTCGGCTTGCCGTCCGCGGTCACCGCCCACTTGTAGTCGTGCTGGGGATGGCGGCCGATCGGGGCGTCGATGGTGCCGCTCAGTGGGTCCGGGTGGCCCTGGACCAGCGCGTGGTAGCGCTTGTCCACGGTGCGCTCGCGGAACTGCTGCTTGAGCACGGAGTACGCGAGCTCGGACTTGGCGACGACCATCAGCCCGGAGGTGCCGACGTCCAGCCGGTGCACGATCCCCTGGCGCTCGGCGGCGCCCGAGGTGGAGACGCGGAAACCGGCGGCCGCCAGACCGCCGATCACGGTGGGCCCGGTCCAGCCGGGGCTGGGGTGGGCGGCGACACCGACCGGCTTGGAGACGACCACGATGTCCTCGTCGTCGTGCACGATGTCCATGCCCTCGACGGGCTCGGCGACGATCCGCACCGGCGGCGCGGCCTGCGGCAGCTCGACCTCGAGCCAGGCGCCCCCGGAGACCCGGTCGGACTTCCCGGCGACGCTGCCGTCGAGCTGCACCTTTCCGGCGGCGGCCAGCTCGGCCGCCTTGGTCCGGGAGAAACCGAACATGCGGGCGATCGCGGCGTCGACGCGCTCGCCCTCCAGACCGTCCGGTACGGGCAGGGTGCGGATCTCGGGAATCGTACTCACCTGACGAGTATGCCGGACCGGGAGCACCGGTTCGTACGCCCGTCGGATACCGGCCGTAACGCCCCTCCCGGGACCGGACCGGTGTCGGCCCTGGTCAGTCCTTGTGGACCGTGCCGTCCGGGTCCAGACCGCGGAAGGAAAGGATCACGATCAGGAAGCCACCGCACACGATGGCCGAGTCGGCGAGGTTGAAGACCGCGAAGTGGGAGGGCGCGATGAAGTCGACGACCGCCCCCTGCAAATCCCCGGGCGCCCGGAAGACCCGGTCGGTGAGATTGCCGAAGGCGCCGCCGAGCAGCAGTCCGAGCGCGATGGCCCAGGGCAGGCTGTGGAGCTTGCGGGCCAGCCGTGCGATCACCACGATGACGCCGACCGCGATCACCGTGAAGACGATGGTCATGGCCTCGCCGAAGCCGAACGCGGCCCCCCGGTTGCGGATCACCTCGAACTGCAGCCAGGTGCCGATGACCTCGACCGGAGCGTGATGCTCCAGCTTCGCGACCACGGCCAGCTTGCTGGTCAGATCGATCAGATAGGCCAGCGCAGCGACCGCCAGGAGCACCCCGACACGCCGCTTCCCCCTGCCCGCCGAGGCCTCACCGGATCCGGCGGCGCTGGTCCCGGCGCCCCCCTCTGCCTTCCCCGCCTCCGGCGTACCGATGGCCTGCTCCGCCTCTGTCACGTGAGTCCCTCAACCTCGTGAGTCTGTCTCCCCCTGTGAGGGACGAGGGTACGGCACACACGTACGGGCGTCAGCGCCGCTCCTGGCGCTGCTTGCACTCGACGCACAGCGTGGCGCGGGGGAACGCCTGCATCCGCGCCTTGCCGATCGGGTTGCCGCAACTCTCGCACAGCCCGTACGTCCCGGTGTCCAGCCGATCCAGGGCCCGCTCGGTCTGCAGCAGCATCTCGCGGGCGTTTCCGGCCAGGGCCATCTCATGCTCGCGGGTGATGTTCTTGGTACCGGTGTCGGCCTGGTCGTCACCCGCGCCGTCGCCTGAGTCGCGCATCAGCCCGGTGATCGCCTCCTCGGAGGCGAGGATCTCGGTGCGCAGCCGGCCGGCCTCGGTCAGCAGCCCGGCGCGCGCCTCGTCCACCTCCTCGGCCGACCAGGGGTCCTCGCCGGGGCGGACCGCGAGCTCGCTGGGGTCGACGGGGGCGCCCGCCGCACGGGCCTTGGGCAGGGGCGGCGCGGTCGTCGTGGCCTTCTTGCCGGTCGGCGCACCACCCGAGGTCTTCTTCGCAACCACTTTCCTGGCTCCCGTCTTCTTCGCGGGCACCGCCTTGTCGGCGGGCGCGGCCTTCTTGGCGGGCGTCTCCGACTTCTTCTTCGGTGCGCTCTTCTTCGCCGCCTTGGCGGCGCCTTGCGCGGCGGCCCTGCCGGGTGCCGCGGTCTTGTTGACGGCCTTCTTGCCCGAGGCGCTCTCCTTGCCGGGCGCGGCCTTCGTCGCCTTCGCCGTGCTCTTCCGCACGGTGGTCTTTCTCGCCACCATGGCCGCGGCCCCTTCACATATTGTGATCTTGCGCGCGAATCGTTCCGGAACGATAAATCGACTCCGGGCGGGCGGCAACGGGGCACGCCGCCCGATTCGCCCGGCTTGCCCGTACGACAACCCGGTCTCCACCGTTGTGCCCCACTCCGCGTCCGGTAATCCGCCCGGGATCCGGCACCCGGGGGTGACCCAGCGTGACTGCCCTGATCGCGGCCCCCGGCGTCCGGCCATTCGGGTCGGTCCGCGGACCCGGCCGTCCCCCACTCGGCGCAGTACCGCAGCAGTGCCCCAGCAGTGACCGAGCAGTGCCATATTCGGTCGGCCCCGGCCTCCTCGGCCCCGTACACTGGGGCGCAGCGAAAGGCATGGATGGGGACGAGTAGCGTCGTAGGCGGCCCAGAGCGACCCGGGGACGGTGTGAGCCCGGGGGCGAGCGCGATGTGAAGGATCACCCCGGAGCCGCCGGAAGAACGCCCGCCCTGGGTCAGTAGAACCGGCATCGCGATCCCAATGAGGGGGCCGGGAGCCAGCCGCTGCCGGTCAAGGAGGGTGGTACCGCGGGAACGCACGGTTCTCGTCCCTCCGACGGAAACGGAAGAGCACGTGTCCGCCGGAGGAAGAAGAGCCCCGATGACGCCGCAGTACCGCCAGGTGCCCGCCCAGGTCGACCTGCCCGCCCTCGAGCACGCCGTGCTCGACTTCTGGCGGGAGAACAAGATCTTCGCCCGTAGCCTCGAGCAGTCCGAGGGACGGCCCGAGTGGGTCTTCTACGAGGGCCCCCCGACCGCGAACGGCATGCCGGGCGCCCACCACATCGAGGCCCGCGTCTTCAAGGACGTCTTCCCCCGCTTCCGCACCATGCGGGGCTACCACGTCGACCGTAAGGCGGGCTGGGACTGCCACGGCCTGCCGGTCGAGCTGGCGGTCGAGAAGGAGCTGGGCTTCAACGGTAAGAAGGACATCGAGGCGTACGGCATCGCCGAGTTCAACGCCAAGTGCCGAGAGTCCGTCACCCGGCACACCGACGCCTTCGCCGACCTCACCACCCGGATGGGGTTCTGGACCGACCTCGACGGCGCGTACTGGACCATGAACCCCGGGTACATCGAGTCGGTGTGGTGGTCCCTCAAGGAGATCTTCGACAAGGGGCTGCTGGTCCAGGACCACCGCGTCGCCCCCTGGTGCCCGCGCTGCGGCACCGGGCTGTCCGACCACGAGCTGGCCCAGGGCTATGAGACGGTCGTCGACCCCTCTGTCTTCGTGCGCTTCCCGCTGACCTCCGGCCCGCTGGCGGGCGAGGCGGCGCTGCTGGTGTGGACGACCACGCCGTGGACCCTGGTCTCCAACACCGCCGTGGCCGCGCACCCGGAGGTGCGCTATGTGGTCGTCACCGACGGCGAGGAGAAGCTGGTCGTCGCCGAGCCGCTGGTCGAGAAGGCGCTCGGCGAGGGCTGGACGGTCACCGGCGAGTCCTTCACCGGGGCCGAGATGGAGCGCTGGAACTATCGGCGCCCCTTCGAGCTGGTGGAGATCCCCGACGCGCACTACGTCGTCAACGCCGACTATGTGACGACCGAGGACGGCACCGGTCTGGTCCACCAGTCCCCCGCCTTCGGTGAGGACGACCTGCTGACCTGCCGGGCCTACGGGCTGCCGGTGGTCAACCCGGTCCGCCCGGACGGCACCTTCGAGGAGGGCCTGGACCTGGTCGGCGGCCAGTTCTTCAAGAAGGCCGACGAGGCGCTGACCGCGGACCTCAAGGAGCGCGGGCTGCTGTTCCGGCATGTGCCGTACGAGCACAGCTACCCGCACTGCTGGCGCTGCCACACGGCGCTGCTCTACTACGCCCAGCCGTCCTGGTACATCCGCACCACCGCGATCAAGGACGCGCTGCTGCGGGAGAACGAGAAGACCAACTGGTATCCCGAGTCGGTCAAGACCGGTCGCTATGGCGACTGGCTCAATAACAACATCGACTGGGCGTTGTCGCGGAATCGCTACTGGGGCACCCCGCTGCCCATCTGGCGCTGCGCCGAGTCCCACCTCACCTGCGTCGGCTCCCTCGCCGAACTCTCCGAGCTGACCGGCACCGACCAGAGCGGTCTGGACCCGCACCGGCCGTACATCGACGCGGTCACCTTCACCTGCACCGCCGACGGCTGCTCGCTGACGGCCGAGCGGGTGCCCGAGGTCATCGACGCCTGGTACGACTCGGGCTCGATGCCGTTCGCGCAGTACGGCTACCCGTACCGCAACAAGGAGCTCTTCGAGCGGCGCTACCCGGCGCAGTTCATCTCCGAGGCCATCGACCAGACCCGCGGCTGGTTCTACACGCTGATGGCGATCGGCACGCTCGTCTTCGATAAGTCCTCGTACGAGAACGTGGTCTGCCTCGGTCACATCCTGGCCGAGGACGGCCGGAAGATGTCCAAGCACCTGGGCAACATCCTTCAGCCCATCCCGCTGATGGATCAGCACGGCGCGGACGCGGTGCGCTGGTTCATGGCCGCGGGCGGCTCGCCGTGGGCCGCCCGCCGGGTGGGCCACGGCACCATCCAGGAGGTCGTGCGCAAGACGCTGCTCACCTACTGGAACACGGTGGCCTTCCAGGCGCTGTACGCCCGCACCTCGGGCTGGGCGCCGTCCGCGGCCGACCCGGCCCCGGCCGAACGGCCGCTGCTGGACCGCTGGCTGCTGGGCGAGCTGGGCACGCTCACCGAGCAGGTCACCGAGTCCCTGGAGGCGTACGACACCCAGCGCGCCGGAAAGCTGCTGTCGGCCTTCGTCGACGACCTGTCCAACTGGTACGTACGCCGCTCCCGCCGCCGCTTCTGGCAGGGCGACGCCGCCGCGATGCGCACCCTGCACGACGTCATCGAGACGGTCACCCGGCTGATGGCGCCGCTGGTGCCCTTCATCACCGAGCGGGTCTGGCAGGACCTGGTCGTCCCGGTGAGCCCGGAGGCCCCGGCCTCCGTGCACCTGACCAGCTGGCCGGAGCCGGACCGGACGATGATCGACCCGGCCCTCTCCGAGCGGATGGCGCTCGTGCGGCGCCTGGTGGAGCTGGGGCGCGCGACCCGTGCGGAGTCCGGTGTGAAGACACGCCAGCCGCTGTCGCGCGCGCTGGTCGCCGCCTCCGGCTTCGAAACCCTCGGCGCCGAACTGCGCGCCCAGATCGAGGAGGAGCTGAACGTCTCCTCGCTCGCGTCGCTGAGCGAGGTCGGCGGCTCGCTGGTCGACACCACCGCGAAGGCCAACTTCCGCGCCCTGGGCAAGCGCTTCGGCAAGGGCACCCAGCCGGTCGCCAAGGCGATCGCGGAGGCCGACGCGGCCGCGCTGTCGGTCGCGCTGCGCAAGGGGAACGCGTCGGTCGTGGTGGACGGCGAGACGGTCGCCCTCTCCCCCGACGAGGTCATCATCACCGAGACCCCGCGCGAGGGCTGGTCGGTCGCCTCCGACGCGGGCGCCACGGTCGCCCTCGATCTGGAGATCACCCCGGAGCTGCGGCGCGCGGGTCTCGCCCGGGACGCGATCCGGCTGATCCAGGAGGCCCGTAAGAACAGCGGACTGGATGTGGCCGACCGGATCGCGCTGCGATGGCAGTCGGCCGACGAAGAGCTCCGTCAGGCCCTTGCCGACCACGCCGAGCTGATCGCGGACGAGGTCCTCGCGACCGACTTCGCGGCGGGCAACGGGGAAGAGGGCTACGGCGACGAGTTCACCGACACCCCGCTGGGCCTGACCTTCCGCCTCCGCAAGGCGTAACACTCCGCCGGGAGTTTGTTCCCCTACCCGCCCCTTCCCACAACCAGGGCTCCGCCCCGGACCCCGGTCCTCAATCGCCGGACGGGCTGAATT
>NZ_JBHYVB010000266.1:0-13165 GCF_042750115.1 Streptomyces sp. NPDC059455 | reverse complement strand
GCTCGGCGCGGGTGCGCCGTGGATGGGAGGAGCGTAGGGCGAACTAACCGGTGGTGGCGAAACCGGTTGTGTAGAATCCGCTGTTCGCCCCCGTACCTTGGGGCCATAAACCCCGCCCCCCCCCCCCCCCGCGTCTCGTTCAGCCCTTCTTCTGGGTGAGCGCCGCTGCCATCTTCGTCAGCTGCCCGTACGACGCCGTCCCGGTGACCACCGTGGTCACGCCCGGCTCCGTGCGCACCAGCGCGTCGTACTTGTCGCCGTCGTAGCGGACCCAGTCCTTGCCGTCGATCCGCTGCGTCCGCTTGGTCTCCCGCGCCTGCTGGGTGACCTCCTCCACGAACGGCACGGGCTTGCCGTCGCTCTGCTCGACCGCGATGTACTCCTCGTTCTGGTCGAGGAAGCCGAGGTGCCAGAGCGCGCCGTCCTCCGCGGCGGCCGGGCGGTAGGTCACCGAGGTCGCGCGCCAGCCCTTGGGCAGGGTCCCGGGATCGGGGGCGGCCACCGGGTACGGGGCGGCGCGGCGGGCCGTGGCCAGTTCCACGCGGTAGTTCACCGTCTTCACTCCGGCGCCCTTGGGGCCCTCGTCATGCGGGATACCGAAGAGGTAGATGGCCGCCGCGACGACGCCGATCGCCGCCAGCGACAGCACCATGTCCCGGACCGTCTCTTTGCCACGCATACCTGCCACGCCCCCTATCGTCCCTCATGGGGTCGCCGCACCTCGCAACAGGGCCGCGCTCATGCGTGGGGCTATCTGCTCACTTAGCCAATCAGCGGATAAAGTCATGAACACCCTCACCCTCCTGGTCCCCGCTCGCGGGGCGGAGGGGCCCTCACGGTCCGTCGCCGTACAGAAAGGTGCGCTCCGATGACCGAGCACCATCTCCCGTCCCAGCTAGAGGTCAGCCCCGAAGCTCCCGATCGCAACCTCGCCCTGGAACTCGTCCGGGTCACCGAGGCGGGTGCCATGGCCTCCGGACGCTGGGTGGGCCGCGGCGACAAGAACGGCGCCGACGGCGCCGCCGTCAAGGCCATGCGTTCCCTCGTCCACACCGTCTCGATGAACGGCGTCGTCGTCATTGGAGAGGGGGAGAAGGACGAGGCCCCGATGCTCTTCAACGGTGAGCGCGTGGGCGACGGCACCGGCCCGGAGTGCGACGTGGCCGTGGACCCGGTGGACGGCACCACGCTCACCGCGAAGGGCATGGCCAACGCCGTCTCCGTCCTCGCGGTCGCCGAGCGCGGCACCATGTTCGACCCGTCGGCCGTCTTCTACATGGACAAGCTGGTCACCGGCCCCGACGCCGCCGAGTTCGTCGACATCACCGCGCCCCCCGGCGTGAACATCCGCCGGATCGCCAAGGCGAAGAAGTCCAGCCCCGAGGACGTCACCGTGGTGGTCCTGGACCGCCCCCGTCACGAGGGCATCGTCAAGGAGATCCGGGAGGCGGGCGCCCGGATCAAGTTCATCTCCGACGGCGATGTGGCCGGCGCGATCATGGCCGCGCGCGAGAGCACCGGTGTGGATCTGCTGCTGGGCGTCGGCGGCACGCCGGAGGGCATCATCGCGGCCTGTGCGATCAAGTGCCTCGGCGGCACCATTCAGGCCAAGCTGTGGCCCAAGGACGACGAGGAGCGGCAGCGCGCCCTCGACGCGGGCCACGACCTCGACCAGGTCCTGGAGACGGACGACCTGGTCAGCGGCGACAATGTGTTCTTCGTCGCGACCGGCATCACCGACGGGGATCTGCTGCGCGGGGTGCGGTACCGCGCGGAGACCGCCACCACCCAGTCGCTGGTCATGCGGTCCAAGTCGGGGACGATCCGGCAGATCGACTCCACCCACCGGCTGGCCAAGCTGCGCGCCTACGCCTCGGTCGACTTCGAACGGCCGAGCTGAGCGAGGTGACAGCGGCGTTCAACCGAGGCGGCGTTCAACCGACGCCGCATCGCAGCCTCTGCATGACAGACGCCGCATGACAAGGGCCGGGTCCCGCCTCCCGGCGGTGCCCGGCCCAGGTCCCGAAGAGTTCAGCCGGCGGCGGCGACCCGCACCGCGCGCTGCAGCTCCGCCTCCCGGCGCCGACGGCGGGCCAGCACGACCCGGCGCTCGGCCGCGGTCAGCCCGCCCCACACTCCGTACGGCTCGGGCTGCAGCAGTGCGTGCTCCCGGCACTCGACCATGACCGGGCAACGCGCGCAGACGCGCTTGGCGGCCTCCTCCCGCGACAACCTGGCAGCCGTGGGCTCCTTGGAGGGAGCGAAGAACAGCCCGGCCTCGTCCCGTCGGCACACCGCCTCCGAGTGCCAGGGGCCGGCCTGATCCCGCGCGGGGACGCGCTGCGGGGGCACGGCGGCTTCCAGCAGGGGCTGATGCGGTTGCAGCACGGTCTACTCCTGACGACGGCTCCGGTGGTCACCCTTGCCCGCCTCGAGGTGTACGGCCCCGTTAGCACCCCCATCAGCCGTACGAGAGACGATGCACCAAGCCTTACCCGCTGTGCGCGCGCTTATGCACACCGTTGTCCCACCCGGAACTTCCCCGTGCACACCCCTTCTTCAGGGCTTATGCTCGCAGGTTCTTCAGCCGCTTACCCCGCTTGGGCCTGGCCTCCACACCGCCGAAGACGGCGAACCCGGTGACGTGGATCACCGGTGCGTCGGGATCCTGCGCCTCGTACGTCGTGACGTCGAAACCGCCGAGGATGCCCGCGCCCGAACCGCGCAGCGAGACGTTCTCCGGGACCTTGATATCCACCCCGCCGAAAGCGGCCACGACATGGATGACGATCTCCTGCTGCTCGAAGACCGCCTCGGTCAGATCGATCTCGACGCCGCCGAAGATCGCCAGGGCGTTCGTACGGCGCCTGACCCGCCAGCGGCCCTTGCGCGTCGAACCGCCGAAGACCGCCACCAGGTTCTCCGACTCGGGGAGGGAGCGCGGCCACCCCGACTCCGCGTCGCGCGCGGCGGCGGAGGCGGTGCCGCGGGTGGGAGCGGTGGGCAGATCGCGCACCAGGGGCTCCAGCTCGCCGAGGGTCTTGGCGCGATACACCGCGTCGATCCGCTCGGCGTGCTCCTCCGGCTGGAGCCGCCCCTCGGCGAGGGCCTCCCGCAGGATGTCCGCGATCCGGTCGCGGTCCGCGTCGGACGCGCGGAGCTCCGCCTCCGCGACGGGCGCGGGCGCGGCAGAAGCGGGCGCCGGGGCCGACGCGGCCTTGGGAGCCGGAGCGGGGGCGGATTTGGTCAAGGGCACGGGCTGCTGCTCATCCACGGGCTCAGCGTACCCAGTCGCGATAGATCGCGACTAGGGGACGATCCCTGGAGTCTCCCTGATCCTCCCCTACCGGGCCCTGCCTCTGCTACTGAGCCCTACCTCACAGGCCCTCTCCCGCGGTCCCGTTCTACGCTTATGGACGCGCTGTCGACGAAGTCAGCCCAAGCCCTGTCGAGTGAGGAATGGCCGCGATGCCCCCCGTCTCCCGCCCTGCCCACCCTGGTTTCGCCTATTCGGACCTGCTGCCCCTGGGAGAGGACACCACGCCGTACCGTCTGGTGACCTCCGAGGGCGTGAGCACCTTCGAGGCCGATGGGCGCACCTTCCTGAAGGTCGAGCCGGAGGCGCTGCGCAAGCTCGCGGCCGAGGCGATGCACGACATCTCGCACTATCTGCGCCCCGCCCACCTCGCCCAGCTGCGCCGCATCCTCGACGACCCCGAGGCCAGCGCCAATGACCGCTTCGTCGCGCTGGACCTGCTGAAGAACGCCAACATCGCGGCCGCCGGGGTGCTCCCGATGTGCCAGGACACCGGCACGGCGATCGTCATGGGCAAGCGCGGGCAGAACGTGCTCACGCGGGGCGGTGACGAGGAGGCCCTCTCGCGCGGTGTCTACGACGCGTACACCAAGCTCAATCTGCGGTACTCGCAGATGGCCCCGCTGACCATGTGGGAGGAGAAGAACACCGGCTCGAACCTGCCCGCGCAGATCGAGCTGTACGCGACCGACGGCGGTGCCTACAAGTTCCTCTTCATGGCCAAGGGCGGCGGCTCGGCCAACAAGTCCTTCCTCTACCAGGAGACGAAGGCGGTGCTGAACGAGGCGTCGATGATGAAGTTCCTGGAGCAGAAGATCCGCTCGCTGGGCACGGCCGCCTGCCCGCCGTACCACCTGGCGATCGTGGTCGGCGGCACCAGCGCCGAGTACGCGCTGAAGACCGCGAAGTACGCCTCCGCGCACTACCTGGACGAGCTGCCCGCTTCGGGCTCGCCGACCGGCCGCGGCTTCCGCGACAAGGAGCTGGAGGAGAAGGTCTTCGAGCTGACGCAGAAGATCGGGATCGGCGCGCAGTTCGGCGGCAAGTACTTCTGCCATGACGTGCGGGTCGTACGGCTGCCGCGGCACGGCGCCTCCTGCCCGGTCGCGATCGCGGTCTCGTGCTCCGCCGACCGCCAGGCGCTCGCCAAGATCACGCCGGAGGGCGTCTTCCTGGAGCAGTTGGAGACCGACCCGGCGCGCTTCCTGCCGGAGACGACGGAGGAGGAGCTGGTCAAGGGCGCGGGCCCGGACCTGGACGCGGTCGCCGTCGACCTCGACCGGCCGATGGACGAGGTGCTGGCCGAGCTGACCAAGCACCCGGTCAAGACCCGGCTCTCGCTGACCGGCACGCTGGTGGTGGCCCGGGACATCGCCCACGCGAAGATCAAGGAGCGGCTGGACGCGGGCGAGGAGATGCCCGAGTACCTGAAGAACCACCCGGTCTACTACGCGGGCCCGGCCAAGACCCCCGAGGGCTATGCCTCGGGCTCCTTCGGGCCGACGACGGCGGGCCGGATGGACGCGTACGTCGAGCAGTTCCAGGCGGCGGGCGGCTCGAAGGTCATGCTGGCCAAGGGCAACCGCTCCCAGCAGGTCACCGACGCGTGTGCCGCGCACGGCGGCTTCTACCTGGGCTCGATCGGCGGCCCGGCGGCGCGGCTGGCCCAGGACTGCATCAAGAAAGTCGAGGTCCTCGAGTACGAGGAGCTGGGCATGGAGGCGGTCTGGAGGATCGAGGTCGAAAACTTCCCGGCGTTCATCGTGGTGGACGACAAGGGGAACGATTTCTTCCAGGACCCGGCGCCCCAGCCGACGTTCACCAGCATACCGGTGCGGGGTCCGGGCGTGGCCTAACGCCTGCGGGGCGGCGGGGGCGTGGATGCGCCCCCGCCGCCCTTACCCGTCCCATCCCGGGGGCTCCGCCCCTGGGTCCCCGTCCGGCCCGGGACGGGCCTTGTCCTCAAACGCCGGACGGGCTGGATTAGCCGGGCCTGGGCTGGGGGCTGGGATAGGGGCCTGGCCGGGGCTTGCTCTCAAAGGGGCGGTCAGCCCCGCAGCGCCGCCTCGAAGGCGCCGGGGCGCTGGGTGACGCCGCTGCAGCGGGAGTTGGGGGCGACGTCCGCGGTCGGTTCGGGGGCCGCGGCACCGGCCGTGGGGGCGGTGGGGGTGGCGGACCGGGTCATCTCCGGGGTGCACGGCTGGTCCCGTTCGGCGGACCACATCGACAGCCGTCCGACCCCCTTCTCCGCGGCGAACCGCGCCAGACCGGACGCGTCCTCCAGCGTGAAGGTCTCGCCGGTGACGTCGTTGACCCCGATCATCGGCGTCACGGCGAGGATCTTCCAGGCGGCGGCGTCGGACATGCCGAACACCTCGCGGATCCGGGCCTGGGCGGCGGTGGCCGCCTGGACGGCGTAGTCGCCCATGTCGCCGGTGTGGTCGCCGCTGTAGTTCATCGCCATGATGTTGACGCCCGAGAGGATGACCCCCTCCTGTTTGGCGGCCTCCAACTGGGCGACGCCCTGCGGGGTCAGCCCGTCCGGCATGGCGGGCAGGGTGAAGGAGATGTTCAGGCCCTCGTGGGTGCGCTGGATCAGCGCGAGCGCCTGGGCGCGGCGGGCGGCCGCCTCGGGGTTGGCGAGCGCCTCGCCCTCGAGATCGAAGTCGATCCTGGCGGCCTGGTAACGCTCGATCACCTCGGCGTACGCGGAGGCGAGTTCGGGGACGTCGGTGCAGACGGTGGCGAGATCGGTGCCCTCGGCGCCGCCGAAGGAGATCCGTACGTCGCCACCGGCCCGGCGGACGCCCTCGATCCGGTCCTCCAGCCCCTGGTCCTCCAGCGAGGTGCCGCCGTCCCACACCGGGGCGCAGCCGTCGCCCGCGATGACGAAGCCCAGCGAGAACTCCTTGACCCCGCGCGACGCCGCGGCGGCCATGTCATAGCCGGAGTCCGACCAGGCGTTGACGTACGGCACGAACTCGGCGGGCTGGCGCGCCGCGGGGGACTGTGACGCCCGGGGCTGTGAGGGCGCGGCGTGCGGCTCGGGCGAGTGCTTCTGGTGTCCCGCCCATACGGCGATGGTGGCGCAGACCACCGCGCCGGCCAGGGCGATTCCGCTCATGCGGGGGCTGGCCCTCATGGCTCTGGCTCCTCCTTGTGGTCCGGTACGAGGCGCCGGGGGCCGGTGCCGCCCGTGCCGTTCTCCCCGTCAAACCTCGCATATTCGGTGAAGCCTACTGAACTATGACACACCGCATGTTTGACTTATGTGTCGCATATCGTATTTTCTGCCTTAACCTCTTCCGTATGGATCCTCAGTCAGATGTGGCCGAGCGCGCGCCTTCGCGTCCCCTCCGCGCTGACGTGGCCCGGAAGGGGCCCGTGTTCGTGGACCTGTCCGGGCGCCGTGGCCGGGTGGTACGGCATGTGGGCGTCGTCGCGGGAGCCGCCTGCCTCGGCTATTCGGCGGTCCTGGGGTTGGCCTACGCGGGCGGTACGCCGTTCGCGCCGCAGACGCTGATCCCCGGACATCCCGTCTCCACCGAGGCGTTCGACCGGGGGCCGAAGCACACCCCCGAGGGGCGTTCGGGACCCTCCGAGTCGCATGAGCGGCGTGCCGCGCACGCGTACGGCTACGAGGACGGGTACGGGGACGACGAGTACGGGCCGACCGACCGTCAGCACCGGCGCGAGCGCCACGCCTCGGGCCGCCCGGACCACCGGGACGCCCGGCAGCCCGTCGCCCTGCCCCCCATCACCACCCGGCCACGGCCCGCGCCTCCGCAGCCCGGCCCGCCCAAGGCCCCCCGCGCGGCGCCGCGGCACTCCCCCGCGCACCACCGCCCCGGCGGCCCTGACTCCGCCGCCGGGTACCGACCCGGCAAACACCACAAGGCCGGCCACACGCCGTCACATCCGGCCGCCCACCCGCCCGGCAAACGGCCCACGGGCGCGTCCCACACGCCGTCGAAGCAGCACCACGCCGGAGCCGAGTCGCCCGCCGAGGGCTCCGGCCACCCGCAGGCCCCCGGCCACACCACGCGGCCCGGCCACGCCGCGTCCCCTCACAAGCCCCAGTCCCAGAAGCCCCCGCAGGCCGATACGCCCAAGCCCCCCAAGGGGCCCGCCGGAGGCGGCACCCCGGCCGATGGGCCGGGCGCCCCCAAGGCCGAGGGCGAGGCGCCATGAGCGGCGGCAGACCGCCGAGGCTGCCGCGGCCGCGCCGCCGGCTCCCCGCGCCCCGTCAGGGCGGCGCGCCCCGTACGGTGTTCCGCCTGACCGGCTCCGGCCGCCGCGCCACGCACCGCACGGGCGGCCCCGGAGCCAGGGGCAGACTCAGGCTCAGGCTCACGGGCGGAATCAAGCTCACCGGCAGGCTCAGGAGCAGGCTCCGTACCGTCAAGCTGCGCAAGCTCCGCACCCGCACCCGGATGGTGCTCGCCCTCGCGACCCTGCTCGCGCTGGTGTGCACCCTGCTGCTGGACGGCTATCTGCACGCCGAGGTCGGCAACGATGCCCGGGTGTACCGCTCACACGCCTCGCGCACCGTCCCCGACCGGCTGCGCAAGGGCGGCCCGGTGATCACCTTCGACCACCGGGGAAAGGCCACCGAGCACATCATCCCGTCCAAGACCATCGCGATGACCTTCGATGACGGCCCGGACCCGCGCTGGACCCCGGAGATCCTCGACGTGCTGCGCCGCCACAAGGTGCGGGGGACCTTCTTCGTACTGGGCCAGATGGTGATCCGCCATCCGGAGCTGGTCCGCCGGATGCGGGCCGCGGGCCATGAGGTCGGGGTGCACACCTTCTCCCATGTCGACCTGTCGTACCAGGACAAGGGGCGCATGGACCGCGAACTGGCCCAGTCCCAGCTGGCCCTGGCCGGTGCGGCGGGCATCACCAGCTCGCTGTTCCGGGCGCCGTACGCCTCCAAGGTCCGCGCGCTGGACGACCGCACCTGGCCGGTGCAGCAGCACATCGGCTCCAAGGGCTACATCAGCGCGTTCGTGGACACCGACAGCGAGGACTGGCAGCGGCCCCCGGTGAAGGAGATCGTCCAGAACGCCACCCCCGAGGGCAGGAAGGGCGCGTCGGTGCTCTTCCACGACGCGGGCGGCAACCGCGCGCGGACCGTGCGGGCCCTGTCGCTGTACATCGAGCGGATGAAGAAGAAGGGCTACTCCTTCACCACGGTCACCGGCGCGCTCGGCGCCCACAGCGCCAACCACCCGGCGCGCGCCCTGCCGGTCTGGGAGGGCCGGGCGCTGATCTGGGCGGCCGGGGTCAGCCACAGCGCACTGCCGTTCCTGATGGGGCTGCTGGGCCTGGTGGGCTTCTCGGTGATCGGGCGGCTGCTGCTGATGGTGGTCCTCGCCTGGTGGCACCGCCGCTCCCGGGCGCGGCGGCGCTGGAGCCGGGTGCAGGAGGTCACCGATCCGGTGAGCGTGATCGTGCCCGCGTACAACGAGAAGGAGTGCATCGCCAACACCCTGAAGTCACTGTCCGCCTCCACCCACCCCATCGAGATCCTGGTCGTGGACGACGGCTCCACCGACGGCACCGCCGATATCGCCGAGGCGATGGGGCTGCCCAACGTACGGGTGCTGCGCCAGGCCAACGCGGGCAAGCCCGCGGCCCTCAACCGCGGCATCGCCCACGCCAGTCACGAGCTGATCGTGATGATGGACGGCGACACCGTCTTCGAGCCCACCACCATCCGTGAGCTGGTGCGCCCGTTCGCCGACTCACGGGTGGGCGCGGTGGCGGGCAACGCCAAGGTCGGCAACCGGGGGAGGCTGATCGGCGCCTGGCAGCACATCGAGTACGTGATGGGCTTCAACCTCGACCGGCGGATGTACGACCTGCTGCGCTGCATGCCCACCATCCCCGGCGCGATCGGCGCCTTCCGCCGCCGGGCGCTGCTGGACGCCGGGGGCATGAGCGCGGACACCCTGGCCGAGGACACCGACATCACCATCGCCCTGCACCGGGCCGGCTGGCGGGTGGTCTACCAGGAGCACGCCCGCGCCTGGACCGAGGCGCCCAGCTCCCTCGGCCAGCTGTGGAAGCAGCGCTACCGCTGGTCCTACGGCACCATGCAGGCGCTGTGGAAGCACCGCCGCTCGCTGATCGACCGGGGGCCCTCGGGGCGGTTCGGGCGGGTGGGGATGCCGCTGGTGGTGCTCTTCCAGATCCTCACCCCGCTGTGCGCGCCGCTGATCGACCTCTTCACCCTCTACGGGGTGATCTTCCTGGACCCGGTGCGCTCGCTGCTGGCGTGGGCGGCGCTGCTACTGGTTCAGCTACTGGGCGCGGCGTACGCGTTCCGGTTGGACCGGGAGAACTACCGGGCACTGGCCGTACTGCCGTTGCAGCAGATCGCCTACCGCCAGTTGATGTATCTGGTGCTACTGCACTCGTGCGTCACCGCGGCCACCGGTGCCCTGCTGCCGTGGCAGAAGCTCAAGCGCACCGGCGAGGTGGAGACCCCGCGGGCGCCCGAGGCCGTACGGTGACCGGGCTCACCAGTTCGGCTCAGCGGGCGCGGGAACACGGCGTGGCGTGAAGACGCTGTGCTGGACGGAGGTGTCCCCATGACCGACGAGAGCCACCGCGACGACAGCCCCCAGGAGGGCTACCGCATCGAGCACGACTCGATGGGAGAGGTCAGGGTGCCCGCGCACGCCAAGTGGCGCGCCCAGACCCAGCGGGCGGTGGAGAACTTCCCCGTCAGCGGGCAGCGTCTGGAGCGGGCGCACATCCAGGCGCTGGCCCGGATCAAGGGCGCGGCCGCCCTGGTCAACGCCGAGCTGGGCGTGGTGGACAAGGACGTCGCCAGGGCGATCTCGGAGGCGGCGGCCGAGGTCGCCGCGGGCCGCTGGGACGACCACTTCCCGGTGGACGTCTTCCAGACCGGCTCCGGCACCTCGTCCAATATGAACACCAACGAGGTGCTGGCCACCCTGGCGAGCGACCGCCTGGGCCGCCCGGTACACCCCAATGACCACGTCAACGCCAGCCAGTCCTCCAACGACGTCTTCCCGTCCTCCCTCCACATCGCGGCCACCGCGGCCGTCACCGGCGATCTGATCCCGGCCCTGGCCCATCTGGCGGAGGCGCTGGAGCGCAAGGCCGCCGAGTTCGCCGAGGTGGTCAAGGCGGGGCGGACCCATCTGATGGACGCCACTCCGGTGACCCTCGGTCAGGAGTTCGGCGGCTACGCGGCCCAGGTGCGGTACGGGATCGAGCGGCTGCGCGCCTCGCTCCCCCGGCTGGCCGAGCTGCCGCTGGGCGGTACGGCGGTGGGCACCGGGATCAACACCCCGCCCGGGTTCGCCGCCGCCGTCATCGCCGAGCTGACCCGCACCACCGGGCTGCCGCTGACCGAGGCCCGGGACCACTTCGAGGCGCAGGGCGCGCGGGACGGGCTGGTCGAGACGTCCGGGCAGCTGCGGACCATCGCGGTCGGCCTCACCAAGATCGCCAACGATCTGCGCTGGATGGCGTCGGGCCCGCGCACCGGGCTCGCCGAGATCGCGCTGCCCGATCTCCAGCCCGGCTCGTCGATCATGCCGGGGAAGGTCAACCCCGTGATCCCCGAGGCCACGCTGATGGTCGCGGCGCAGGTCACCGGCAATGACACCACCGTCGCCACGGCCGGGGCCGCCGGGAACTTCGAGCTCAATGTGATGCTCCCGGTGATCGCCAAGAATCTGCTGGAGTCGATCCGGCTGCTGACCAATGTCTCGCGGCTGCTCGCGGACCGCACGATCGACGGGATCACCGCCAACGCCGAGCGGGCCCGGGAGTACGCGGAGTCCTCGCCGTCCGTCGTCACCCCGCTCAACCGCTACCTCGGCTACGAGGAGGCGGCGAAGGTGGCCAAGCGGTCGCTGGCGGAGCGCAAGACGATCCGCGAGGTGGTGCTGGAGTCGGGCTATGTGGAGCGCGGACTGCTGACGCTCGACCAGCTGGACGAGGCGCTCGACGTCCTACGCATGACACATCCTTAGCCGGGCGTTGGCCCCCGGTTGCGTCATAGGTCACGGCATCGCGGCCCGTGCGCACCTAAGATCTGCTCATGACAGCGGACATCGTGGAGACGACGGGGACGGCGGACACCGCCCGGTGGGCACCGGGCGACCACATTCTGTGGCGTTATCGGGCCAACGCCTCCCACGTCATCCACATCTGCCGTCCCGTGACCGTCGTCGAGGACACCGCGGAGCTGCTCGCCGTCTGGCTCGCCCCCGGCACCGTCTGCGTCAAGCCGCAGCTCACCGACGGCACCTCGGTGCACCACGAACCGCTGTCCACCCGGTACACCAAGCCGCGGACCACCGCGCGGTCCCAGTGGTTCGGCACCGGTGTGCTGAAGCTGGCCCGGCCCGGCGAGCCGTGGTCGGTGTGGCTGTTCTGGGACCACGGCTGGCGATTCCGCAACTGGTACGTGAACCTGGAGGAGCCGCTGGTCCGCTGGGACCGCGGAGTGGACTCCGAGGACCACTTCCTGGACATCGCGGTCTACGCCGACCGCAGCTGGGAATGGAAGGACGAGGACGAGTTCGCGCAGGCGCAGCGGGCCGGGCTGATGGGTCCCGAGCAGGCGGAGCGGGTCCGGGCCGCGGGGCGGGCGGCCACGGCGGCCATCGAGTCCTGGGGAGCGCCCTTCCGGGACGGGTGGGAGAACTGGCGGCCCGACCCCACGTGGTCCGTGCCCGCGCTTCCGGCGGACTGGGGCCGTACGGACAAGAAGCACACCTCGGCACACTCGAGGTCATGAACCTCTTGTCGTGTCCCAGTGTTTCAAACGTAGGATCGTCGTCCGGAACACTGCCCATGCGGGACAGCCAGACGCCGGCGCAAGTCACGGGCGATGCGCAAGATCTGACGTAATGTCACAGAAGGGGCGGAGTCGTGAGCGGTGAGGACGAGCAAGGGGACGGTTACGAGGGCTACGAGGACTTCGACCGCCTCGCACTGGACCGCAGCGGTCAGGCGGAAGCCTTCGACCACATCGGCGACCGCTACGACGACGCCTTTCCGCACAAGGAGGGCCAGATCGACGCCGGCCGCTGGCTGGCCGAAACGCTTCCGCCCGGCTCCCGGGTGCTCGACGTCGGCTGCGGCACGGGACTGCCCACGGCCCGTCAGCTGGTCGACGCGGGGCACGAGGTGGTCGGGATCGACATCTCCCCGGGGATGCTCAAGCTGGCCCGGGACAATGTGCCGGAGGCCACCTTCCACCATGTGGACATCGTCGATCTGCGGGTGGGCGGCCGGTACGGCCCCGGAGGCCCCCGGGAGCTCGGCCCCTTCGACGGCATCGCCGCCTACTTCACGCTGCTGCTGCTGCCCCGCCCGGAGATCCCGTACGCGCTCCGGACCCTGCACGCCACGCTCAGACCCGGGGGGCTGCTGGGGCTCGCCATGGTGGAGGCGGACATCGACGACTTCCCCATTCCGTTCCTCGGCAACTCGGTCCGGGTATCCGGTTATCTGCGGGACGAGCTGCGCCAGGCCGTCCGCGATGCGGGCTTCGAGGTCGCCGGGGAGGACTCGCACGCGTACGCCCCGGCCAGCACGGACGTACCACCCGAGATCCAGCTCTATCTGAACTGCCGACGACGTGCCTGACACTCGGTGCGCCCCCCCGACGCCGGGGCCCCGCCCCCGGGCGGTTGTAAACCCCCCGGGGAGGCGCCCCCCACCACCCACACCCGGCGGCCGGCGGCCCCCCAAGCCCCCCGCCCCCGGGGGGGCCCGCCCGCGCGCCCGCGGGGATGGGGCGCGCCGCCGGCCCGCCCCCGGGCGGGGGGGGGGCCCGCGCCGACCGGACCCACG
>NZ_JBHYVB010000265.1:0-13208 GCF_042750115.1 Streptomyces sp. NPDC059455 | reverse complement strand
CAAACCACCATCACCGGCACCCTCCGCCGCGACGACGGCGGCCCCCACCGCTTCCTCACCCACCTCGCCGAACTCTCCACCACCGGAACACCGGTGGACTGGGCAGCCCTGTTCGCCGGGTCCGGGGCCCGTAGGGTGCCGCTGCCCACGTACGCCTTTCAACACCGGCACTACTGGCTGGAGCCCGCCAGGACACCGACGCGGGCCGAGACCGCCGACAGCTCCCTGTGGGCGGCCATCGAGGGCGGAGACGCGCAGTCCCTGGCGCGGGATCTCGAGGTGGACGCGGCGGCGCTCGGCACGGTGCTGCCCGCGCTGGCCACCTGGCGCCGCCGCAGCCGGGAGGACTCCCTCACGGACGCATGGCGGTACCGGGTCGGCTGGACCCGAGTGGCCGCCGGCGATCCGCGGCTGTCGGGCCGGTGGCTGGTGCTGGTCCCGTCCGTACGGGCCGGTTCGGCGCGGGTCCGCGCGGTGCTGGACGGACTCGCCACGCGGGGCGCGGAGGTAGTGGCCGCCGAGGTCTCCGAGAGCAGTCGGGAGGCGCTGGGCGACCAGGTCAAGTCGGCGGACGGCTGTGCCGGGGTGGTGTCCCTGCTCTCGTGGGACGACCGCGCCGACACCGAGTACGGCACGGTGTCCGTGGGCACCGCGGCCACGCTGGCGGCGGCGCAGGCGTTGCGCGACCACGGCGTCACCGCACCGCTGTGGTGTGTCACCAGTGGCGGGGTCGCGGTGGCCGGTGAGGCGGCCGACCCGGTGCAGTCGGCGGTGTGGGGGTTCGGCGCCGTGCTCGGGCTCGACCACCCGGACACCTTCGGCGGCCTGATCGACCTGCCGGCCGAAGGAGCGGGTGGCGACGAGGAGTTGCCGGACGGGCTGTTCGCGGCGCTGTCCTCGCCGGAGGGAGAGGACCAGCTCGCGGTGCGCGCCGACGGGCTCTTCGCCCGCCGGATGCTGCGGGACCGGGACGGCTCGGACAGCGCCTGGAAGCCGCGTGGCACCGTGCTGGTCACGGGCGGCACCGGCGGGCTCGGTTCACATGTGGCGCGCTGGCTCGCCGCGAACGGGGCGGACCATGTGGTGCTGCTCAGCAGGCGGGGCGGTGCCGCGCCGGGTGCCGCCGAACTGGTGGCGGACCTGGCAGATGTACAGGTCACGGTCGCCGCCTGTGATGTGACCGACCGGGACGCCATGGCCGCGGTGCTGACGGAGGCGGAGCGGACACATCCGCTGACCGCCGTGGTGCACACCGCCGGTGCCGGGCTGCTCCCTGCTCCGGTCACCGAGGTGACCACCGAGGAGTTCGCCGCCGTGACGGGGGCGAAGGCGCGTGGCGCGCTGGTGCTGGACGAACTCGTGGGCGACCGGGAGCTGGACGCGTTCGTGTTGTTCTCCTCAGGCGCCGGTGTCTGGGGCAGCGGCGGCCAGGCCCCGTACGCGGCGGGCAACGCGTTCCTCGACGGGCTCGCGCAGCGCCGCCGCGCCCGGGGTCTCGCGGCCACGTCGGTGGCGTGGGGCGGCTGGGGCGGCGGTCTCGGGATGATCGACGCCGATGGCGGCGACCAGTGGCGTCGTATCGGCGTCCTGCCGATGGACCCGGCGCCCGCGCTGCGTGCGCTGGCGCGGGCCGTGGGCGGTGGCCCGCCGAATGTGATCGTCGCCGACATCGACTGGGCGCGGTTCGTGCCGGGATACACGATGGCCCGGGAGCGGCCGCTGCTGCGGCAGTTGCCCGAGGTCGCCGAGATCCTGGCGGCGGACGCGCCGGGCGGGGGCGGGTCGCGGCGCGAGGTGCTCCTGGACAGCCTGGCCGAGCTGACCGGCCCGGAGCAGGAGGCGTTCCTGACCGACCTGGTGCGGCGCGAGGCGGCGGCCGTGCTCGGGCATGCCGACGGTGACGCGGTGGAGCCGGAGCGCGCGTTCAAGGACACCGGGTTCGACTCGCTGACCGCGGTGGAGCTGCGTAACCGGATCAACGCGACCACCGGGCTCCAGCTCTCCGCCACGGTGGTTTTCGACTATCCGAAACCCACCACGCTGGCGAGGAAGCTGCGTACGGAACTGGTGCCCACCGCGGGCGAGACCGCCGACGGGACCGTGGACGGGCTCGGGGACGGGCTCGCCAACGGGCTCGCGGACGGCGGGGCCCCTGGCGCGATGGGCCGCGAGCGGGAGATCCGGCGGGTGCTGGCCTCGGTCCCGTTGCGCCGCTTCCACGAGCTCGGGGTGCTGGACGCGCTGGTGCGCCTCGCGGACTCCACGGCCGGTGAGCTGGACGAGCTGAGTGGCCTGAGCGACCTGAGTACCGCCGCCGAGGCGGACACCTCCGCGATCGCGGACCTGGACGCCGACGAACTGGTGAGCCGGGCGATGCGCGGCACGACCTTCGGAAACGACTGACGCCGCGGTTGCGGAGAGGAGTACACATGGCTGCGTCCCGGGAAGACCTGGTCAAGGCGCTGCGTAGCTCGCTGATGGACGTCGAGCGGCTGCGGCGGGAGAACGACCGGCTGATCGCCGAGTCCACCGAACCCGTGGCGATCGTGGCGATGGCGTGCCGGCTGCCGGGCGGGGTGACCGACCCGGAGTCGCTGTGGGAGCTGGTGGCCGAGGGCCGGGACGCGATCGGCCCGTTCCCCACGGACCGCGGCTGGGACCTGGAGACACTCTTCGACCCCGATCCGGACGCCGTGGGCAAGTCCTATGTGCGCGAGGCGGGATTCCTGGAGGGTGCGGGCGGATTCGACGCCGCGTTCTTCGGGATCTCCCCGCGCGAGGCCCTGTCGCTGGACCCGCAGCAGCGGCTGCTGCTGGAGACCGCGTGGGAGACGTTCGAGCGGGCGGGGTTGGATCCGCGGTCGGTGGAGGGCCGGGACATCGCGGTGTTCGCCGGGGGCAGCGGCCAGGGGTACGGCGGCGGTCCGGGTGACGCGCCCAAGGGCCTGGAGGGCTATCTCGGGGTCGGCGCCTCCGGCAGTGTCATCTCCGGACGCGTGTCGTACACGCTCGGGCTGACCGGACCCGCCGTGACCGTGGACACCGCGTGCTCCTCCTCGCTCGTGGCCACCCATCTCGCCGTACAGGCGCTGCGGTCCGGCGAGTGCTCCATGGCGCTGGCCGGTGGTGTCGCCGTCATGGGCCAGCCCACCGCCTTCGTGGAGTTCTCCCGCCAGCGTGGCCTGGCGCCCGACGGGCGCTGCAAGTCGTTCGGCGAGAGCGCGGACGGCACCACCTGGTCCGAGGGTGTCGGGCTCGTGCTGCTGGAGCGGCTGTCCGACGCCCGCCGCAACGGCCACGACGTCCTGGCCGTCATCCGGGGCACCGCGGTCAACCAGGACGGCGCGAGCAACGGCCTCACCGCACCCAACGGCCCCTCCCAGGAACGGGTGATCCGCCAGGCGCTGTCCAACGCGGGGCTGACGGTGGCCGATGTGGACACGGTCGAGGCCCACGGCACCGGCACCGCCCTCGGCGACCCGATCGAGGCCCAGGCGGTTCTGGCCACGTACGGCCGGAACCGCCCGGAAGACCAGCCGCTGTGGCTCGGCTCCCTGAAGTCCAACATCGGCCACGCGCAGGCCGCCGCCGGGATCGCGAGTGTCATCAAGACGGTCATGGCGTTACGGCACGGTCGGCTGCCGAAGACCCTCCACGCCGAAGAGCCCACCTCCAAGGTGAACTGGGCCACGGGCGCGGTGTCCCTGCTCACCGAGGGGCGGGCGTGGCCGGAGACGGGACACGCACGCCGCGCGGGCATCTCCTCCTTCGGCGTCAGCGGAACGAACGCGCATGTCATCCTCGAGCAGGCCCCGGAGGGGAACACCGCCGAACGGCCGGAGGAGGAGTCCGCCGAGCCCGGTCCGGTCGCCACCGGCCACGTCGTGCCGTGGGTGCTCTCGGGCCATACGGAGGCGGCGCTGCGGGCCCAGGCCGTCCGGCTGCTGACCCATGTGCGGAAGACGACCGCCGACAGCGCGCGGGATGTGGGCTGGTCGCTGGCCACCACCCGGACCCTCCACGACCACCGCGCGGTCGTGCTGTGCGCCGATGCCGAGGAGGCCGTCGCGGGGCTGGAGGCGGTGGCCGCGGGCGCGTCCGCCCGGTCGGCGGTCACCGGGTCCGTGGCCTCCGGGAAGGTCGCGGTGCTGTTCACCGGCCAGGGCAGCCAACGCGCCGGAATGGGCCGGGAACTGCACGGCCACTATCCGGTGTTCGCGCGGGCCTTCGATGACGTATGCGCCCAGTTCGACGACCTGCGCGCTGGAGATGGCGACGCGGACGGAGACGGAGACGGGGACGGAGACGACAAGGTCTCGCTCGCCGAGGTGGTGTTCGCCGAGGAGGGGTCGGCGAGGGCGGCGCTGCTGGACCGGACCGAGTTCACCCAGCCCGCGCTGTTCGCGCTGGAGGTGGCGCTGTTCCGGCTCGTGGAGTCGTGGGGGGTGCGCCCCGCGTATGTGCTGGGCCACTCGATCGGCGAGGTGGTCGCGGCCCATGTGGCCGGGGTCCTGTCCCTGCCGGACGCCTGCACACTGGTGCGGGCGCGCGGGCGGCTGATGCAGCGACTGGACGCGACCGGGGCGATGGTCGCGGTGGAGGCGGCCGAGGACGAGGTCGTCCCCCTGCTCGCGGGGAAGGAACACCAGGCCTCCATCGCCGCGGTCAACGGCCCGACGTCCGTGGTCGTCTCCGGCGACGAGGACGTGGTCACGGCGGTGGCGGAGACGCTGGCGCGGCAGGGCCGCAAGACCAAGCGCCTCGTGGTCTCGCACGCGTTCCACTCCCCCCACATGGACGGGATGCTGGACGCGTTCCGCGAGGTGGTGTCCCGGCTGACCTACGCGCCTCCCCGGGTCCCCGTGGTGTCGAACCTGACCGGCGGGGTCGCGGATCCCGAGGAGCTGTGCACCCCGGAGTACTGGGTGCGGCATGTGCGGGGCGCGGTGCGGTTCCTCGACGGTGTCCGCGCGCTCGCCGACGCGGGCGTACGCACCCATCTGGAACTCGGCCCGGATGGGGTGCTGACCGCGATGGGCCAGGACTGTCTGCCGGACGCGGCGGCGGATCCGGAGGCGGGCGCGGGCGCGTATGCGGTGGCGGAGACGGGCGCGGTCGCGGGTGCGGTGGCGGACGGGGCGTTCGTACCGTCCCTGCGTCCGGGTGTCCAGGAGGCCCAGGCGGTGCTGGCCGGGCTCGCCGGTCTGTATGTACGCGGTGTGCCGGTGGGCTGGGACGCGTTGTTCGCCGGGTCCGGCGCCCGGCGCGTCCCCCTCCCGACGTACGCCTTCCAGCATGAGCACTACTGGCTGGAGCGGGCCGCCGGGTCCGGCGATGTGGGCGCGGTGGGCCTCGGGGAGGCGGGCCACCCGCTGCTGGGCGCGGTGGTGCAGCTGCCGGAGACGGGCGGTGTGCAGCTCAGCGGGCGGCTGTCGGTACGCGCCCAGCCGTGGCTGGGCGAACATGTCATCTCCGGTGCGGTGTTGGTGCCCGGTACGGCGATGGTGGAGCTGGCGGTGCGCGCCGGGGACGAGACCGGCACCCCGGTGCTGGAGGAGCTGGTGATCGGGCAGCCGATGACGCTGCCCGCCGACACCGCCCTGAGCGTCCAGGTCGTCGTGGGCGCGGACGAGGGCGGGCGGCGCACGGTGCGGATCTACTCCCGCGCCGACGGCGGTACGGACTGGACCGAGCACGCCACCGGCACGCTCACCGCGCAGCTACCGGCACCGCGGGACGGGGCGGCCGGCGAGTGGCCGCCCGCCGAAGCCGAGCCGATCCCGGTGGCGGACTTCTATCGCTCGCTCGTGGACGCCGGTTACGCGTACGGACCGGCGTTCCGCGGGCTCGTCGCGGCGTGGCGGCGGGACGGTGAGATCTTCGGCGATGTGGCGTTGCCGGAGGCGTACGCCACGGAGGCCGAACGGTTCGGCATTCACCCGGCGTTGCTGGACGCGGCTCTGCACGCGGGCAGCTTCTGTCTGCCCTCCGATCCGGAGCGACAGGTGACCCTGCTGCCGTTCGCCTGGAACAACGTGCGTCTGCACGCGGGCGGCGCGACCGCGGTCCGGGTGCATGTCCGGCCGGTGGGTGACGACGCGTTCGCGGTACGGCTGACCGACGGCTCGGGACGGACGGTGGCCTCCGTGGACTCGCTCACCCTGCGGGCGGTGGACCCGGCCCAGCTGGAGAGCGGCAAAGCCGATGACGCGCTGTGGACGGTCCGCTGGAGCGAACACGCCTCGCCGGAGGGCGGCGCGGTCTCCTGGGCTCCGCTTGGCCAAGCGGAGAGCGGCGAAAGCACCCTTCCCGACGTCCTCGTGGCCGATACGCGCGCGTGGGCCGACGACCTCACCGAGCCGCTGCCCGCATGCACCCGGGAGCTCACCGGCCGCCTGCTGGCGGAGATCCAGCGGTGGGTCGGCGACGACGCGATGGCCGGGACTCGGCTGGCGGTGGTCACCCGCGGGGCGGTCGCCGTGCACGGGGACGCCGAGGTCACCGACCCGGCCGCCACCGCGGTCTGGGGCCTGGTCCGCTCGGCCCAGGCCGAACACCCGGGGCGGCTGGCGCTGGTGGACGCCGACGGCGCGTACGAGGAGCTCTCCGAGCTGCCCGTCGCTGTGTGGTCCGGGGACGAGCCCCAGCTCGCGGTGCGCGGTGGCGCGATGTGGGTGCCACGCCTGGCCCGGGTCGAGCCCGGCCTGCGGGTGCCCGCACAGCCGTCGTGGCATCTGGACTCGCCCGAGTACGGCACCCTGGACAACCTCGCGCTGCTGCCCGACGAGGCCGGAACCGCACCGCTGGAGTCCGGTCAGGTGCGGATCGAGGTCCGCGCCGCCGGGCTCAACTTCCGCGATGTGCTGGTGACTCTCGGCATGTATCCGGGCCGGTCGGTGATCGGCACCGAGGGCGCCGGTGTGGTGACCGAGGTCGGCCCCGGCGTCGGGGATCTGGCCGTGGGCGACCGGGTGATGGGCCTGTTCTCCGGCTCGTTCGGCCCGCTGGCCACCGCCGACGCGCGCACGGTGATCCGGATGCCGGAGGGCTGGTCGTTCGGCACGGCGGCCGGGGTGCCGGTGGCCTATCTGACGGCGCTGTACGCGTTGCAGGACCTCGGGAGGGTCCAGCCGGGCGAGACGGTGCTGGTGCACGCCGCCGCGGGCGGGGTGGGCATGGCCGCCGTCCAGCTCGCACAGCACTTCGGCGCCACCGTCCTGGGCACCGCCCACCCCTCCAAGCACCAGGCCCTGCACCGGCTCGGCGTTCCCGCCGAACGGCTCGCCTCCAGCCGCGACCTCGCCTACGCCGACACCTTTCCCACCGCCGACGTCGTCCTCAACTCCCTCACCGGCGAGCACATCGACGCCTCCCTCGGACTCCTCCGCCCCGGCGGCCGGTTCCTGGAGATGGGGAAGACCGATCTGCGGGAGCCCGGTGAGATCGGGGCGCGGCATCCAGGGGTCACCTACCGGGCGTTCGACCTCGGTGGCGAGGCCCCCGCGGAGCGGGTACGCGAGTTGCTGGGCCAGCTGGTGGAACTGTTCGAGACGGGCCGGATCGAGCCGCTGCCCGTACGGCACTGGGACATCACCCGTGCCCCCGAGGCATTCCGCTGGATGAGCCAGGGCCGTCACACCGGCAAGATCGTGCTCACCCTTCCCCGCGCCCTGGATCCGGATGGCACGGTCCTGGTCACCGGCGGCACCGGAACCCTCGGCGCCACCATCGCCCGGCATCTCGTGGCACAGCACGGCGTACGCCACCTGCTGCTGCTCAGCCGCCGGGGACCGGATGCCCCCGGTGCGGCCGAACTCGCCACCGAACTCACCGAACTCGGCGCCACCGTCCACATCGCCGCCTGCGACGCCGCCGACCGCGACCGACTCGCCGCCACCATCGCCGACATCGACGCCGACCACCCCCTCACCGCCGTGGTCCACACCGCCGGAACCCTGGACGACGGCATCCTCACCGCACTCACCCCCGACCGCCTCGACACCGTCTTCCGCCCCAAGGTCGACGCGATCACCCACCTCCACGACCTCACCCACGACAACCACGACCTGGCGGCGTTCGTGGTGTACTCGTCGGCCGCCGGAGTCCTCGGCGGGCCCGGACAGGGCAACTACTCCACCGCCAACGCCTATCTGGACGGCCTCGCCCAGTGGCGGCGGGCGCACGGGCTCCCCGCCACCTCGCTGGCGTGGGGCATGTGGACGGAGGCCAGTGGTATGACGGCCGGGCTCGGCTCCGGCGATCTGCACCGGATGCGGCGCGGGGGCGTCGTCGGGCTGTCCACCACGGAGGCGCTGGGCCTGTTCGACCGGTCGGTGGCGTCCGGGCTGTCGGTGCTGGTGCCGATGAGGTTCGACCTCGGCGCCCTCGGCGCGGAGGCCACTGAACCCCCGCCACTGCTGCGGGGTCTGGTCCGGCCGACGCGGCGTACGGCCCGGCCGGTGCCGAAGGCCGGTGAAGGCAGCCTCGTCGAGCGGCTGGCCGGGCTGTCGGCGGCCCAACAGGAGCGTGTGCTGGTCGAGTTGATCCGTACAGAGGCCGCTTCGGTGCTCGGGTTTCCCACGGTCGACCCCATCGGGCCGGAACAGGCGTTCCGCGACATGGGATTCGACTCGCTGACCGCGGTGGAGCTGCGCAACCGCCTCAACACGGCCACCGGGCTGCGGTTGCCGACGACGCTGGTCTTCGACCACCCGAGCCCCGTGGCCACCGCCGAGTTTCTACGCGATCAACTGGGCGGGCGTACGGCCGAGGCCACGCCCCGGCCGGTGCGGCGTGACCGGACCGCTCCGGACCAGGCCGAGGATCCGGTGGTCGTCGTCGGCATGGGCTGCCGCCTGCCCGGGGACGTCCGTACCCCCGAGGATCTGTGGCGGCTGGTCGCCGCCGGAGACGATGCCATCGGGCCGTTCCCGCAGGACCGGGGCTGGGACCTGGCCGAACTGTTCGACTCCGATCCGGATGCTCTGGGCAAGTCCTACGTACGCGAGGGCGGTTTCCTCAGCGACGCGGGCGGATTCGACGCCACCTTCTTCGGCATCTCCCCGCGCGAGGCCCTGTCGATGGACCCGCAACAGCGCGTACTGCTGGAGACCGCCTGGGAGACCCTGGAACGCTCCGGGATCGTTCCCACCTCACTGCGCGGGCAGGAGGTCGGTGTCTTCGTCGGGGCGAGTGGCCAGGGATACGGCGTCGGTACGGGCGCGGCGCCGGAAGGCTTGGAGGGCTACCTCGGGGTGGGCGGCGCGACGAGCGTGGCGTCGGGACGGGTGTCGTACACCTTCGGACTGACCGGTCCGGCGGTGACCGTGGACACGGCCTGCTCCTCCTCGATGGTGGCTCTCCACCTCGCCGCACAGGCCCTGCGCTCCGGCGAATGCACGATGGCACTCGCCGGGGGCGTCGCCGTCATGGGCCAGCCCGGCGCGTTCGTCGAGTTCTCGCGCCAGCGCGGCCTCGCGTCGGACGGCCGTTGCAAGTCCTTCGGCGAGGGCGCCGACGGCACCAACTGGTCCGAGGGTGTCGGTCTGGTGCTGTTGGAACGGCTCTCGGAGGCCCGTCGCAACGGGCACGAGGTGCTGGCCATCGTCCGTGGTACGGCGGTCAACCAGGACGGGGCCAGCAATGGCCTCACCGCGCCGAACGGGCCGTCGCAGCAGCGGGTGATACGGCAGGCGCTGGCGAACGCCGGACTGTCCCCCTCGGACATCGACGCCGTCGAAGCCCACGGCACCGGCACCGCCCTCGGCGACCCCATCGAGGCCCAGGCACTCCTGGCCACCTACGGGCAAGAGCGCCGGGGGGACGAGCCGGTGTGGCTCGGTTCGCTGAAGTCCAACATCGGCCACGCCCAAGCCGCCGCAGGCGTGGCCAGCGTGATCAAGATGGTGCTGGCGATACGGCAGGGCACGCTTCCGCGGTCCCTGCACATCGACGAACCCACCACACAGGTGGACTGGACGTCCGGCGCGGTGTCCCTGCTCACCGATGCCCGCCCCTGGCCGGACACCGGCCATCCACGACGCGCCGGGATCTCGTCCTTCGGCGTCAGCGGCACCAACGCTCACCTCATCCTGGAGCAGGCGCCTCAGCCCGAGCCCGAACCCGCGTCGAAGACGGACGAGGGTACGGACACCCCTGGTCTGGTCGCCACCGGCGGCATCGCGCCCTGGGTCCTGTCCGCCAAGTCCCCGGCAGCCCTGCGGGCTCAGGCCCAACGCCTGCTGAGCCACCTGGAATCCGGCGTGGACGCACGCCCGGTGGACATCGGTTGGTCACTCGCCACCACCCGCACCCTCCACGACCACCGTGCCGTCATCATCACCGACACCGAAGCCGACAACGACGCGGCCACGGCTGCTCTCACCGCCCTCGCGACCGGACAACCCCACCCCCGCCTCACCACCGGGCACGCCACCACCCACGGCAAGACGGTCTTCGTCTTCCCCGGCCAAGGCGCCCAATGGGTGGGCATGGGAGCCCGACTCCTCCAGACGTCCCCCGTCTTCGCCGAACGCCTCCACGAATGCGCCGCGGCCCTGGACCCGTACACCGACTGGTCGCTCATCGACGTCATCACCGGCGCACCTCACGCGCCTTCGCTCGAGCGCGTCGACGTCGTCCAGCCCGCCACCTTCGCCGTCGTCGTCTCCCTCGCCGCCCTCTGGCAATCCGTAGGCATCCACCCCGACGCCGTCATCGGCCACTCCCAAGGCGAAATCGCCGCCGCCTGCGTCGCCGGACACCTCACCCTCCCCACCGCCGCCAAAATCGTCACCCTCCGCAGCCAGACCATCGCCCACCACCTCGCCGGACACGGCGGCATGATGTCCCTCGCCACCCCCGCCGACACCATCAACCTCAACCCCTGGCACGGCAAACTCTGGATCGCCGCCCACAACGGCCCCAACGCCACCGTCATCGCAGGCGACACCGACGCCCTCCACCAGCTGCACACCCACTACACCAACCAAGGCACCAGGGCCCGCATCATCCCCGTCGACTACGCCTCCCACACCGGACACGTCGACACCATCAAAGACCAGCTACACGAAGTACTCCACGACGTCACCACCCAACCGGGCACCACCCCCTGGCTCTCCACCGTCACCGGCCACTGGATCGAACCCGACACCCTCGACAGCGACTACTGGTACCGCAACCTCCGCCAACCGGTGCAGTTCGAGCACACCATCCGCACCCTCGCCAACGACGGCTACCGCACCTTCATCGAAGTAAGCCCCCACCCCGTCCTCACCACCGCCATCCAAGAAACCCTCGAAACCACCAACACCCTTCACACCACCATCACCGGCACCCTCCGCCGCGACGACGACACCCCCACCCGATTCCTCACCCACCTCGCCGAACTGTCCACCAGGGGAACACCAATGGACTGGCCCACCGCGTACACCGGATCACAACCCGCCCAAATCCCGCTCCCCACCTACCCCTTCGAACACGAAACGTTCTGGCTGGACCGCGGCGGTCCGGGCGATGTCCGTGCCGTGGGGCTGGAGGACACCGGCCATCCGCTGGTCGGGGCCGTGGTGAGCGTGCCCGACACCGGAGGTGTGCTGCTCACCGGGCGTCTCTCCCTGCGCAGCCACCCCTGGCTGGCCGACCACGCCGTCTCCGGCACCGTCCTGCTCCCCGGTACGGCCATGGTCGAGCTGGCGGTGCGCGCCGGGGACGAGGCGGACACCCCCACCCTGGAAGAGCTGGTCATCAGCCGGCCGATGACGGTGCCGGACGAGGGCACGCTGCACGTCCAGGTGCTCGTCGGTGGCGAGGACCGCGGGCGCCGCAAAGTGGGGGTCTACTCCCGCCCGGAGGGCACACGGCAGTGGACCGAGCACGCCACCGGCACCCTGTCCGGAGGGGCTACCGGCACACTGACCGCTGGGGCCACGGCCGCGCCGCCCGAGGCCGCTCAGCCGTGGCCGCCCGAGGGCTCGGAGCCGGTCGCCCTCGAGGGGTTCTACGAGCACCTGGCCGAGGTCGGGTACGAGTACGGCCCGGCGTTCCGCGGGCTGAGGGCGGTGTGGAGGCTGGACGACGAGGTGTTCGCCGAGGTGTCCGTGCCGGAGGAGCAGACCGGGGTGGCCGGGCGGTTCGGCATCCATCCGGCGTTGCTGGACGCCACCCTGCACGCCGGGAACTTCTGCTTCCAGTCCGATGGTGAGCGGCCCACGATGCTGCCGTTCGCATGGACCGATGTGCGGCTCCACGCCGTGGGCGCCACCGCCGTGCGGGTGCGGGCGACGGTGGCCGACGGGGACGGGCTGTGCGTACGGATCACCGACCCGCAGGGCGTTCCGGTGGCCACGATCGGCTCCCTCCAGCTCCGGGAGACCACACCCGACCAGTTGCGCGCCCTGTCCGCCGCATCGGGCGGCAACGCCCTGTGGGCGGTCGACTGGGCCGAGTGCGGGCTCGGCACCAGGGAAACGCGGTGGGCCACGCTCGGGGAGAGCCGGCTCCCGGATTCCCCGCCGGGCCATGCCGATGTCTCAGAGGTCGCGGAGGCCGTGGAGATCGCGGAGGCAGGAGAGCGGCCCGCCGTGTTCGTCGCCGACGTGTCCGCCTGGGTGCCGGAGAAGACCGGGCCCATCGACCGTACACACGCGCTCTGCGCCCGGGTCCTGGATCTGCTGCGGCAGTGGGTGGACCGGCCCGAACTCGCGGACACCCGCCTGGTCGTCCTCACCCACGGCGCCATGGCCGTCCACGATACCGCCGAGGTCACCGACCCGGCCGCGGCCGCCGTCTGGGGCCTGGTCCGCTCGGCCCAGTCCGAGCACCCCGGCCGTATCCAGCTCATCGACACCGACGACCACTCCCACCAGGCCCTGCCCACCGCGCTCGCCACCGCCGAGGCCCAACTCGCCCTCCGCGACGCCACCGCCTACACCCCGCATCTGACGCCCGCACCCGCCACCACGCCCGAGCCCCTCCCTCTCGACCCCGAGGGAACGGTCCTCATCACCGGCGGCACCGGAACCCTCGGTGCCCTCACCGCCCGCCACCTCATCACCCACCACGGCGCCCGGCACTTGACACTCACCAGCCGCCAGGGGCCCGACGCCCCCGGCGCGACCGAACTCGCCACCGAACTCACCCAACTCGGCGCACGTGTCCACATCACCGCCTGCGACACCGCCGACCGCAACCAACTCACCACCCTCCTC
>NZ_JBHYVB010000264.1:0-13270 GCF_042750115.1 Streptomyces sp. NPDC059455 | reverse complement strand
CCTCCAAGGAGTCGACGGCCCGTCGCCGTTCAATCCGCGCGGCCCGCCGCCAGGCGTCAGTGGCCGCCCGGGGCGCCCGCCGTGGCGGGCGGGAGGTCGGTCTGGACGCCCGGGTCGCCCGCGTCCGCCTTGTAGTCGGCGGAGGACGTCTCGTCCACGCCGTCCGGGGCCTTGACCGCCCGCAGGATCAGCGTCAGGACGACCGTGACCACCACGTTGAGCACGAAGGCGGTGAGGCCGATGTAGCCGATCTCGCCGATGCCGGGCACATCGGTGGTGTTGCCGAAGTGCTTCTGGGTGCCGCTCGGGGTGTCGTACGCCTTCCACGTTCCGTAGACCATGCCGACCGCCCAGCCCGCCAGCAGCGCCCAGCGGTGGAACCAGCGGGTGAACAGGCCGCCCACCAGGGCCGGGAAGGTCTGGAGGATCCAGATCCCGCCCAGCAGCTGGAAGTTGATCGCGACGGTCTTGTCCATGCCCAGCACGAAGATCAGCGCGCCGACCTTCACCAGCAGCGAGACCAGCTTGGAGACCTTGGTCTCCTCCTCCGGCGTGGCGTTCGGCCGCAGGAAGTCCTTGTAGATGTTGCGGGTGAAGAGGTTGGCCGCGGCGATCGACATGATGGCCGCCGGGACGAGCGCGCCGATGCCGATCGCGGCGAAGGCGACGCCCGCGAACCAGTCGGGGAACATGTCCTCGAAGAGCTGGGGGATGGCCAGCTGGCCGTTCTCGACCGTCACCCCGGCGGCGATGGCCATGAAGCCCAGCAGCGCCAGCAGTCCCAGCATCAGCGAGTACAGCGGCAGGATCGTGGTGTTGCGGCGGATCACCTCACGGCTGCGGCTGGAGAGCGTCGCCGTGATCGAGTGCGGATACATGAACAGGGCGAGCGCCGAGCCCAGGGCCAGGGTGCCGTACGCCCATTGCCCCTCCGCCGCGGGTGCGAGTCCGCCCGCCCCGGCCTTGGTGAACTTGTCGTTCGCCGCGCTGAAGATGTCGTCGAAGCCGCCCAGCTTGATCGGGATGTAGATGATCGCCACCGCGATGACGATGTAGATCAGGGTGTCCTTGACGAACGCGATCAGCGCGGGGGCGCGCAGGCCCGAGGAGTAGGTGTACGCCGCGAGCACGCCGAAGGCGATCAGCAGCGGCAGGTCCTTGATGAACCAGTTGGTGTTCTCCCCGCCACCGACGCCCATCACGTCCAGCACCGCCTGGATGCCCACCAGTTGGAGGGCGATGTACGGCATGGTGGCGAGGATGCCGGTGATCGCTACGGCCAGCGAAAGACCCTTGGAGCCGAAGCGGCCGCGGACGAAGTCCGAGGTGGTGACGTACCCGTGCTTATGGGACACCGACCAGAGCCGGGGCAGGAAGGTGAAGATCAGCGGGTAGACCAGGATGGTGTACGGGACCGCGAAGAACCCGGCCGCGCCGGTCGCGTAGATCGCGGCCGGGACGGCGACGAAGGTGTACGCGGTGTACAGGTCGCCGCCGAGCAGGAACCAGGTGATCCAGGTGCCGAAGCTGCGGCCGCCCAGACCCCACTCGTCGAGGTTGTTGGCGTTCTCGGCGGCGCGCCAGCGCGCGGCCAGGAAGCCCATGACCGTGACGGCCACGAAGAAGAAGATGAAGACGGCGAGCGCGACGCCGTTCACTCCGCCGTTCATGCGGAGTCACCCCCCTTGCGCTCCCGCTGCTCACGGCGGACCAGGACGTAGGCGACCGAGGTCAGCACGGCCGAGATCGGCACCCAGAGCATCTGGTACCAGTAGAAGAACGGGATCCCGATGAGGGTCGGCTCGACCTTGCCGTACGAACCGACCCAGAGCATCCCGACAAACGGGGCGATCAGGCACAGAGCGGCCACGACGCGCGTGGGCGTCACGACCGGTCTCCTGCCGGGTGCAGCGGACGTGTCTGACATGTGGCGGGCTCCAGTCCCCTCGGCTCATCACCTGCGGCACAGTCGATCACCTGGATCACAGCTGATCATTTGTGTAATGCGCAGGAAATCTAAGCCCGGGGCCCGGCGGCAGTCACTACCCGTCCGTATATCGGTATGAGAAAGATAGCCGGTCAGCCGTATCACGCTCGGTCGTAGCGTGACCCGGTCGCGGCGCTCCTCAGTCGTTCGGCGCTTCTCAGTCGTTCGGCCGCTGGAGCCGCGCCACGAACTTGTAGCGGTCCCCGCGGTAGACCGACCGCACCCACTCCACCGGCTCCCCGGACGCGTCCCGCGAGTGGCGCGAGAGCATCAGCATCGGCAGCCCCACGTCCGTGCCCAGCAGCCCCGCCTCGCGCGGCGTGGCCAGCGAGGTCTCGATGGTCTCCTCGGCCTCGGCCAGCCGGACGTCGTAGACCTCGGCCAGTGCCGTGTAGAGCGAGGTGTACTTCACCAGGCTGCGGCGCAGCGCGGGGAAGCGCTTGGCCGACAGGTGGGTGGTCTCGATCGCCATCGGCTCACCGCTGGCCAGCCGGAGCCGCTCGATGCGCAGCACTCGCCCGCCGGCGGCGATGTCCAGCAGCCCGGAGAGCCGGTCGTCGGCGGTGACATAGCCGATGTCCAGCAGCTGGGAGGTGGGCTCCAGGCCCTGGGCCTTCATGTCCTCGGTGTACGAGGTGAGCTGCAGCGCCTGGGAGACCTTGGGCTTGGCCACGAACGTGCCCTTGCCCTGGATCCGCTCCAGGCGCCCCTCGACGACCAGCTCCTGGAGCGCCTGGCGCACGGTGGTGCGCGAGGTGTCGAACTCCGCGGCCAGGGTGCGCTCCGGTGGGACCGGGGTGCCCGGTGGCAGGGTCTCGGTCATCTCCAGCAAGTGGCGCTTGAGGCGGTAGTACTTCGGGACGCGCGCGGTGCGTGCCCCATTGGAGCCGTTGCCGTCGCTCTCGGCCGTCGTGGTGGCCGCCGCTGCCGCCGTTGCCCCCTCGGTGTCCATCGCGCGCCCTTCCGACTCCTGGTCCGCTGCCGTCACCGGCGTCCGCCGCCGTCACCGGTCTCCTGAAGAATCCAGCGCCTCACATCGTGGCACGGTCCCGGCTCCGGGCGGTCTGTCGGTCCGGATGTCGGGAAGTGTCGGTCCGGTAACGGAGCCTCCGGTGACTCTTATACACCCTTGACACCCCAAAAGGTCTAGGCCAAGCTGCGGGGCACTGGTCTGGACCATTAAACCCCTGATCCGGCCTTCTGAGGAGAGTGCTCTGTGAAGCGTGGGCTCATAGCGGCGACGGGTGTCGCGGCAATGCTGGTATCCGTCGCGGCCTGTGGGTCCGACGGCGACGACGACAAGGCCGGAGCGGACGGATTCAAGGGGCAGACGCTCACCGTCTGGGCGATGGACGGCTCCACGCCGGACGGCTGGACGAAGGATGTCAAGGCCGCTTTCGAGAAGAAGACGGGCGCCAAGCTGAAGCTGGAGATCCAGCAGTGGAACGGCATTCAGCAGAAGGTGACCACCGCGCTCTCGGAGTCCGATCCGCCGGATGTGCTGGAGATCGGCAACACCCAGACGCCGTCCTACGCGCAGACCGGCGGCCTGGCCGAACTGGATGACCTGAAGAAGTCGATCGGCGCCGACTGGTCGGAGTCGATCAACAAGTCCGCGGTCTACGACGGCAAGCAGTACGCGGCGCCGTGGTACGCGGCCAACCGGGTCGTCCTCTACAACAAGAAGATCTGGGCCGACGCAGGGCTCAAGGACACCCCCAAGACCCGTACCGAGTTCTTCCAGGACCTCGACACCATCAAGAAGAAGACCGACGCCGAGCCCATCTACCTCCCGGGCCAGAACTGGTACTTCTTCGACGGGCTGACCATCGGCACCGGCGCCGACCTCGTGAAGAAGGACGGCGACAAGTGGGTCTCCAACCTCGCCGACCCCAAGGTCGGCAAGGCCATGGACATCTACAAGCAGTACCAGTCCTTCAGCAAGGCCCCCAAGGACAAGGACGAGGCCACCCCGCAGCAGGGCGAGATCTTCGCCAAGGGCAAGACCGGCGCCTTCATCGGCATGGGCTGGGAAGCCGCGATCGCCATCAAGGCCAACCCGAAGATCGAGAAGGACATCGGCTACTTCACCATCCCGGGCGAGACCGCGGGCAAGCCCGAGGGCGTCTTCCTCGGCGGCTCCAACCTCGCGGTGGCCGCGGGCAGCGAGAAGCAGGAACTGGCCAAGGAGTTCCTGAAGATCGCGCTCAATGACACCTATGAGGGACGGCTCGCCAAGGAAGGCGGCATCATCCCCAACAAGGAGTCGCTCCAGGCGCAGCTCAAGGGAAACCCCGCCGGGGAGGCGGCCGCCCCGGCCGCCGCGACCGGCGGCACCACCCCGCTGATCCCCGAATGGGCCGCGGTGGAGAACGCCCCGAACCCCGTCAAGACCTATATGACCGCCGTGCTCAGCGGTAAGTCGCCCGCCGAGGCGGCCAAGTCGGTCGAGGGCGAACTGAACAAGCGCCTCAGCCAGGAGCGTTGAGCCCGATGGCCGTAGCGACCGAACGCCAGGACCCCGGCCCGGCGGTGGCCGGGGTCCGCCGGGACGGGGCGCCGCCGGGCCCCCGCCGCCCGGCCCCGGGCGCCGCCGGGCGCGCACGGCTGACCGGCGCCGCCCCGTACCTCCTGCTGCTGCCCGCGCTGGCGGTGACCGCCCTGCTGCTGGGCTGGCCGCTGGTCAAGGACGGCCTGCTGTCGTTCCAGAACCTCAATATGCGGCAGCTGATCCAGCACCTCACCGAGTGGAACGGGGTCGACAACTACCGCGAGGCGCTGACCAGCGAGGACTTCTGGCGAGTCACCCTGCGGTCGGTGATCTTCACCGCGGTCAACGTGGTGCTGATCATGCTGCTCGGCACCCTGGTCGGACTGCTGCTGGCCCGCCTCGGCAGCAAGATGCGGCTGCTGCTCTCGGTCGGTCTGGTGCTCGCCTGGGCCATGCCGACCATCGCCGCCACCACCGTCTTCCAGTGGCTCTTCGCCACCCGCTTCGGGGTGGTCAACTGGGTGCTGGACGCGCTCGGCTGGCACTCCATGGCGCACTACAACTGGACCGGCGGCCAGTTCTCCACCTTCTTCGTCATCACCGTGCTGATCGTCTGGCAGTCGATCCCCTTCGTGGCGATCAATCTCTACGCCGCGACCACTACCATCCCCGGCGAGCTCTACGAGGCGGCGTCGCTCGACGGCGCCGGCGGCTGGAAGAGCTTCACCTCGGTGACCTTCCCCTTCCTCAAGCCGTTCCTGCTGGCCACGACGTTCCTCGAGGTCATCTGGGTCTTCAAGGCGTTCGCCCAGGTCTTCGCGATCAACGAGGGCGGCCCCGACCGGCTCACCGAGACCCTCCCCGTCTACGCCTTCATCGAGGGCGTGGGCAACCAGCACTACGGCATGGGCGCCGCGATCTCGCTGCTGACCATCGTGGTCCTGCTGGCGCTGACCTCCTACTACCTCCGGATCGTGCTCAGGCAAGAGGAGGACGAGCTGTGAAGCGCTCGCCGCTCGCCCGGCTGTGGCCCAACGCGACCGCCGTCGTGCTCTTCATCGGCTTCGCGTTCCCCGTCTACTGGATGTTCACCACGGCCCTCAAGCCGACCTCGGACATCATCTCGGAAGACCCGGTGTGGTTCCCGACCGGAGCCACCCTCGAACACTTCCAGAAGGCCGTGAACGCGGAGAACTTCTGGACCCTGGTGGGCAACTCGCTCACCGTCACCCTCTCGGCGGTCGGCCTCTCCCTGCTGATCGCGCTGCTCGCGTCGTTCGCCCTCGCCCGGATGCGGTTCAAGGGGCGGCGCGGCTTCCTGCTGACCTTCATGATCGCCCAGATGGCGCCCTGGGAAGTCCTGGTCATCGCCATCTACATGCTGGTGCGCGACGGCGACATGCTGAACAGCCTGCTTCCGCTCACCCTGTTCTACATGGTCATGGTGCTGCCCTTCACCATCCTCACGCTCCGCTCCTACGTGGCCGCGATCCCCAAGGAGCTGGAGGAGTCGGCGATGGTGGACGGCTGCACCCGTCCGCAGGCGTTCATCCGGGTGATCTTCCCGCTGCTCGCCCCCGGTCTGATGGCCACCTCGCTCTTCGGCTTCATCACGGCCTGGAACGAATTCCCGCTCGTGCTCATCCTGAACAAGGATCCGGGCGCCCAGACGCTTCCACTGTGGCTGTCCAGCTTCCAGACCGCCTTCGGCGACGACTGGGGTGCCACCATGGCGGCAGCGTCGCTGTTCGCCATCCCGATCCTGGTCCTGTTCCTGTTTCTGCAACGCAAGGCGGTCGGTGGGCTCACTTCCGGCGCTGTGAAGGGATGATCCCGGTTTATGACGACCCTCGCACACGACTCGGCCACCCTGACCCGTGACGCTCTGACCGTTCTCCAGCCCGGCTTCACCGGAACCACCGCCCCCGACTGGGTGCTGCGGCGGCTCGGTGAGGGGCTCGCCTCCGTCGGCCTGTTCGGCCGGAACATCGCCACCCCCGAGCAGCTGGCCGCCCTCACCGCCCAGCTGCGCGCCGAGCGTGCCGACGTCCTGGTGGCGATCGACGAGGAGGGCGGCGACGTCACCCGGCTGGAGGTCCGCACCGGCTCCTCCTTCCCCGGCAACCTGGCGCTCGGCGCCGTCGACGACCCGGAGCTGACCCGCGCCGTCGCCCGCGAGCTGGGCCGCCGCCTCGCCGAATGCGGCGTCAACCTCAACTGGGCGCCCTCCGCCGACGTCAACTCCAACCCCGACAACCCCGTCATCGGCGTGCGCTCCTTCGGCGCCGAACCGGAGCTCGTCGCGCGGCACACCGCCGCGTACATCGAGGGCCTCCAGGGCGCCGGGGTGGCCGCCTGCACCAAGCACTTCCCGGGCCACGGCGACACCGCCGTCGACTCCCACCACGCCCTGCCGCGCATCGACGCCGGTCTGGACACCCTGACCGCCCGCGAACTGGTGCCCTTCCGCGCCGCCGTCGCCGCCGGGACCAAGGCCGTGATGAGCGCGCACATCCTGCTGCCCGTGCTCGACCCCGACCTGCCCGCCACCCTCAGCCCCGCCGCGCTGCACGGTCTGCTGCGCCGGCCGGTGGCCGACGGCGGACTCGGCTTCGACGGGATGATCGTCACCGACGGCATGGAGATGCGGGCCATCGCCAACGCGTACGGCATCGAGCACGGCAGCGTCCTGGCGATCGCCGCGGGCGCCGACGCCATCTGCGTGGGCGGCGGACTCGCCGACGAGGACACCGTGCTGCGGCTGCGCGACGCGCTGGTCACCGCCGTCATCGAGGGGCGGCTGGCGGAGGAGCGGCTGGCCGAGGCCGCGGCGCGGGTGCGCGCCCTGGGGGAGTGGACGCGGCGCTCCGGAGGACCGCGCGCGGCGCACGGCATCGAGCCCGCCGCGGGGGTGGGGCTCGCCGCCGCGCGCCGGGCGCTCAGCGTCACCCCGGCCGGGACCTCGTACGAGCCCGTCACCGGACCCGCCTACGTGGCCGCCTTCACCCCGGCGGCCAACATCGCCGTCGGCGACGAGACCCCCTGGGGCGTCGGCGCCGAACTGGCTCGGCTGCGTCCCGGCACCGGGGCCGCCACCTACGGGCGGCAGGACGCCGACGCCCTGGGCGTCCACGGCCTGATCGAAAATATGCTCGACACCGCGGGGGATCGTAGGATCGTCGCTGTGGTCCGCGATGTCCACCGCCACGCCTGGATGGCCGACGCGCTGGACGCCCTGCTCACCGCCCGGCCGGAGACGGTCGTCGTGGAGATGGGGGTGCCCCAGGCGCCGCCCGCCGGGGCGCTGCACATCGCGACCCACGGCGCCGCCCGGGTGTGTGGACGGGCGGCCGCGGAAGTGATCGTCGGCAACGGCGCCGGTGACCACCCCGGGGACTGACTTCTCAGCCCCCTCGGCCCGGCCCGGCACATCAGCCCCCTGGAGGCACCCAGCATGTCCGCCACGACGACGGCCCAGCGCAGCGACCAGCCGGGCCGGATCATGTCCGGCGAGATGGCCGAGCAGCCCGCCGTGCTGCGCCGCATCCTCGACCAGGGCGCCCCGAGGATCCGCGAGGTCGCGGAGCGGATCGCCGCCCGCAACCCGCGCTTCGTCCTCCTCACCGCCCGGGGCACCTCGGACAACGCGGCGCTGTACGCCAAGTACCTGCTCGAGGTACTGCTCGGCAAGCCGTGCGGACTGACCTCCATGTCCACCACCACCGCGTACGGCGCGCAGCCGGACCTGACCGACGTCCTGGTGATCACCGTCAGCCAGTCCGGCGGCTCCCCGGACCTGGTGGCCTCCACCGAGGCCGCCCGCGCGGCCGGTGCGATCACCCTCGCGGTGACCAACAACGCCGACTCGCCGCTCGCGGGCGTCTCCGAATTCCACATCGACGTCCTGGCCGGGCCGGAGAAGGCGCTGCCCGCCACCAAGACCTACACCGCGGAACTGCTCGCCCTCTACCTCTTCGTGGAAGGGCTGCGCGGCGGCGACGGCGCGGCCGCCAAGGTGCTGCCCGACCTCGCCCAGCAGATCCTCGACCGCCAGGACGAGGTCCGGCAGCTCGCCGCGCGCTACCGCTTCGCCGAGCGGATGGTCCTCACCTCCCGGGGCTACGGCTACCCGACCGCCAAGGAAGCCGCCCTGAAGCTGATGGAGACCAGCTACATCCCGGCACTCTCCTACTCCGGCGCCGATCTGCTGCACGGCCCGCTGGCCATGGTCGACAACATCTCGCCGGTGATCGCCATCGTCACCGAGGGCAAGGGCGGCCAGGCGCTGCAGCCGGTCCTGGAGCGGCTGCGCGGCCGGGGCGCGGACCTCGTGGTCATCGGCAGCGCGCCGGAGGTGGAGCGGGCCTCGGCGGGGTTCGCCCTGCCGACGGACGGGGTCGCCGAGGAGGTCCAGCCGATCCTGGAGATCCTGCCGCTGCAGATGCTGGCGTACGAGGTGACGATCGCGCGCGGCCAGGACCCGGACGCGCCGCGGGCGCTGGCGAAGGTGACGGAGACCCGCTGAGACACACAGCAAGCTGAGACACACAGCAAGAGGCTCCCGAGGCCTTCGAGAGGCGCGGGAGCCCATGTGTTGACGCTCGCGGAGCGCGTATATGTGACACCCGCGGGCCGCGGCGCCAGGGCGGGACCCTCAACCCGCCCGGCACCGCAGCCCGGAGTTGCGTCGGCCGAGCGGCCGACCTGAGGACTCCCGGGCGGTCAGGGCAGAGCGCTCCGGGTTCCTCGATCCGCTCTCCTGTGCGGGGAGAACGGAAGATCGCAGTGCTCGATATTCTGGACTAGACCACTGCTGTCTGTCCATGCTTATGCGCGAATAGGCTAATCCACCGATGAGGGTAGGCTCACAACGTGCCCTCCATGAACGACCTCGTACGCCAGCACACCGCACTCGACGATTCCGATCTCGAGTGGCTCCACCTGCTGGTCTCGGAGTGGCAGCTGCTCTCCGACCTCTCGTTCGCCGATCTTGTGCTGTGGGTCCCCACCAGCGACGGCACCCGGTATGTCTCCGTGGCCCAGATGCGGCCGAACACCGGGCCCACCTCCTACCAGGACGACATGGTCGGCCATCTCGTCCCCCGCGGCCGCCGCCCCATGCTGGACGCGGCCCTGGACGAGGGCCGGATCGTCCGGGAGGGCGACCCCGAGTGGCGCGAGGAGGTGCCGGTCCGGGTGGAGTCCATCCCGGTCCGGCGGGAGAGCCGGGTCCTCGGCGTCATCGCGCGGAACACCAATCTGCTGACCGTACGAACCCCCAGCCGGCTGGAGCTCACCTACCTCCAGAGCGCGTCCGACCTCGCCCAGATGATCGCCGCGGGATCGTTTCCGTTCCCCAATCAGCAGGTCGACATGGACGCCTCACCGCGCGCGGGCGACGGGCTGATCCGCCTCGACGCGGACGGGGTGGTCCAGTACGCGAGCCCGAACGCGCTCTCCGCCTACCACCGGCTGGGCCTCGCCGCCGATCTCGTCGGCCACCACCTGGGCAAGACCACCGCCGAACTCGCCCCGGTGCGCGGCCCGGTGGACGAGGCGCTGGTCAAACTGGCCAGCGGCTGGGCGCCCCGGGAGTTCGAGGTCGAGGGCGGCGACGGGGTCATCCAGCTGCGGGCCATTCCGCTCAAGCCCAAGGGGCTGCACATCGGCTCGCTGGTGCTGCTGCGGGACGTCACAGAACTGCGCCGCCGCGAGCGCGAGTTGATCACCAAGGACGCCACCATCCGGGAGATCCACCACCGGGTGAAGAACAACCTCCAGACGGTGGCCGCCCTGTTGCGGCTCCAGGCCCGCCGCATGGACTCGGAGCAGGGGCGGGAGGCGCTCAACGAGGCGGTGCGCAGGGTCGGCTCGATCGCGATCGTCCACGAGACCCTCTCGCAGAACCTCGACGAGCAGGTCCAGTTCGACGACATAGCCGACCGGGTGCTGGCGATGGTGGCCGAGATATCGCCCGGCAAGGTGACCGGCAGCCGCACCGGGCGGTTCGGCATCCTGGACGCCGAAGTGGCCACCCCGCTGTCCATGGTCCTCACCGAGGTGCTGCAGAACGCGCTGGAGCACGGCTTCGGACCGGGGGAGCAGGGCACGGTCGAGGTCTCGGCCGTGCGCGAGGACAGCGGTGAGGAGAGCCGGCTGGTGGTGGTCGTCCAGGACGACGGGCGCGGGCTGCCGGAGGGGTTCGACCCCCAGCGGGCCGGAAACCTGGGGCTTCAGATCGTCCGCACCCTGGTGGAGGGCGAGCTGGGCGGGACGTTCGACATGGTGCCCGCCCCTGAGCGCGGCACCCGGGTGATGCTGGATTTCCCGGTGGGTGCGGAAAAGCGTTGAGCGCGTTGCGAGTCCGAGAGCAATCTGTTATCGGAAAGCACCTGTTACCGGAAAGCACCCGGAAAGCACTGAGCCCCGGACCCATCTGGTCCGGGGCTCAAAGCTCATGATGCTGTGCGCATGGGGGTTACTACGCGCTGCGGCTCGGGGGCCACGGGGTGCCGGGCTTCAGGCGCTGGCGTTGCGTGCCCGGTTGCGAGCGGCACGGCGCTTCATGGCGCGGCGCTCGTCTTCGCTCATTCCACCCCAGACGCCGGAGTCCTGGCCGGACTCAAGCGCCCACTGCAGGCACTGCTCCATGACGGGGCAGCGGCGGCAGACGGCCTTGGCTTCCTCGATCTGCAGCAGCGCAGGACCGGTGTTGCCGATGGGGAAGAACAGCTCGGGGTCTTCCTCGCGGCAAACGGCGTTGTGACGCCAGTCCATGGCTGCTCCATCTCCTCGTATTGCGGGCTCGTTGCTTGTGAATGTGAACGCTTTCACGAATCCCCCCGCAAACGTAGGGCCACCGAACCAGTTGGGGCTGGTGCGGTCCTGTGGGTTGAGGAGGGGGTTCGGGCTCTCAAGGGGGCCTTTCAGAAGGCCGTCCCGATCGCCAAGAAGAGACTCGCAAACCTCGGCGACGGATACAACCCCTTCCGGAAAGTTTTTTTTGATTCCTTGGTGTCGGCTCGGTCACAGCCGTACTTCCGGTGGGTGGAGTCCAGGGTAAACGTTCGACTAGAAGGACTTTTTGCGGTCTCACTCACACAATCACACGCAGTGCACGGCGTACGCCTGTGAACGTCACGCTCGTACGCAGTCCCAGATGGTCACCGTCCATCTGGAACGGCAGTGGCGCCTGGGATTGCAAGGTGAAGTCCGTCAGATCGTGAAGGGCTACCACATGCTTGCCGCGAGGCCCGCGCTCGGGGGTCGACATCAGCAGCTGGGTCGCGTAGCGGGTCACCGCCGGCGCCGACAGCTTGGCGAGTCCCAGCACGTCGAGGGCGGTGTCGAAGGACGCCTGGGGCGCCGCGTAGACCGGGCGGTTGCCCAGAAAGGTCCACGGGGAGGTGTTGCAGACTATCGACAGCGCCAGCTCCTCGATCGGGTCCTCACCCGGCCGCCCGATGGTGATGGTGCCCTGCCGCCGATGCGGCTCCCCCATGAACTGCCGCACCATCTGCCGTATGTAGAGGGCGTGGGTGGACCGCTTGCCGCGCTCGCGCTGCTGCTCGACCCGGCCGATAACGCTCGCGTCGAAACCGAGCCCCGCGCAGAAGGTGAACCAGCGGGCCGGAACCGATTCGTCCCGGGTGCCCGGAGTGCCGCCCGCGAGCCCGAGGCCCACGGTGCGCTCGGTGCCGTCCCGCAACGCGTCCAGCAGGGCGCCGGTCGCCTCGACGGCGTCATTGGGCAGCCCGAGCGCGCGAGCGAAGACATTGGTGGAGCCGCCGGGCACGACCGCGAGCCGGGGCAACTCCTGCGGGGCGGGGCCATGATGCAGCAGTCCGTTGACGACCTCGTTGACGGTGCCGTCGCCGCCGAACGCCACGACCAGTTCATGAGTGCCGCCGTCGACCGCCCGCCGCGCCAGATCGCGGGCGTGCCCCCGGTACTCCGTGGTCGCCACGTCCAGCTTCAGATCGCTGGCGAGCGCGTGGAACAGAACATCCCGGGTGCGGGCACTGGTGGTGGTTGCTGCCGGGTTGACCACGAGGAGTGCGCGCATGCGCGCCAGCCTACCCATCCGGGACGACCGGCCCCAGGGGGTAGGGTCCGGGCGCCTCGAGGACGGCTAGGCTGCGAGGGTGAGCAGTAAGAAGTCCGCTACCGCGAAGAAGGCGCAGAAGGCCACGGCGCAGAAGGCCACGGCGCGGCCGGATGCCGGGGCCGCCAAGGCGACTGACGCCGCGAAGGCGACCGGTGCCGCCGGTGCCGCCGACGCCGCGCCCACCGGGCCCCGCCCCGCCCGGCTGACCGCCGCCGCGGTGCTGGCCGCCGCGGAGGGCGTGGTGCTGCTGGGCTTCGGCGTCTACGTACTGATCATGGGGCTGACCGGGAATCCGGAGAGCCCCCAGCAGGCGGAGATGCTCGGGGTCACCGTACTGGCGCTGGCCCTGCTGCCGCTGCTGGCGGCCCGCGGGCTGTGGCTGCGGCGCCGCTGGAGCCGTGGCCCCGCGACGATCACCCAGCTGATGGCGCTGCCGGTGGCCTGGACGCTGGTGCAGAACGGCGGCGGGCTGATCGCCGTCGGAGTGGCCACCGCGGTCGCGGCCCTCGCCGTGCTGGCGCTGCTGATCAACCCGACGGCGACCGAGGCTCTCGGCATCGGCCCCCGCGACGCGTAGCCGGTTTCCGCCTGCGGCGGGCTGTTCCCCTCCCCGCCCCTTCCCACAACTGGGGCTCCGCCCCAGACCCCGCTCCTCAAACTCCCCCAGCTACCGCTGGGAGGTGCC
>NZ_JBHYVB010000263.1:8289-13347 GCF_042750115.1 Streptomyces sp. NPDC059455 | reverse complement strand
GCCCCGGTGCGGGGCGGCGCGGCGCGGGCGCCTTAGCCGGTTTTGGTCAGCTTCGCCGCGAAGCCGCCGTTCTTCGGGACGTCCACCTTGAGTCGTGAGGTGGCCGTGACCTCCTGGCTCTCCGTGACGACCTTGCCGTTCGGGCCGTCCTTCCACACCTCGATCCGCCAGTCGCCCTTGCCGAGGAAGCTCAGCGGCTCGTCCAGCGTGCGGGCCTCGCCCGAGGTGATCGCGCCCAGGTACCAGGTGTCGCCGGAGCGGCGGGCCAGGACGGCGCGGTCGCCGGGGTCGCCGTCGACCAGTTTTGTGTCGTCCCACACCGTGGGCACCTGGTTCAGGAACTTCAGCTCGAGCGGCCTGCTCTCGTACGACTCGACGCTGTCGGCGAAGTGCTGCACCCCGGACTCGTAGACGACCGACAGCGCGAGTTCGGCCGCGTCACTCGTGGGCCGCACGCCGGTGAAGGTCACCGGGGTGAAGTCCATGGGCCCGATGAGGTTCCGGGTGAAGGGCAGGGTCGTGTAGTGCGCGGCCGGGAAGGGCTGGCGGCCCGGCTTGGGGCGGGTGCCCTCGGCGCCCTTGACCGCCTCGGTGCTCATCAGCTGCGGCCAGGTCCGCTCCTGGCCGCGCGGGATCGTGGCGCCGTGGAAGTTCAGCATCAGCTTGTGCCGGGCGCTGTCCTTGAAGACGGCGTCGTACCAGCGCATCCGGTCCTGGCCGTCCGACTCCAGGAAGTCGATCTTCAGCCCGGCGATCCCCCAGGACTTCCACAGCGGGAACAGCCGGTCCCGCTCGCTCTGCGCGTCGATGGTCTGCCAGCGGGCCCACAGCCAGACGCCGACGCCCTTCTCCTTGGCGTACGCGGTCAGCTCGGGCATCCAGGAGTCGCTCCAGCCGGAGTCGACCAGGATGTACTCCCAGCCCTCGCGCGCCGCGAAGTCCACGAACTTCTTCTGGGCGTCCAGGCTGGTCGGGCTCTGCCCGTCCGACCACCAGGACCAGGCCGCCCGGCCCGGTTTGATCCATGAGGTGTCGGCGACCTTGGAGGGGGCGGCCAGATCGGTCGGCAGATCGCTCTCGGTGACGGTGGCGAGGTCACCGATGACCATCGTGCGCCAGGGGGTGGTCAGCCCGGGGCCGCTGACCTCGGCGGGGTCGGGGAGGGTGAGCTTGAAGCGGTCGGTGGCGGAGTCGAGGGTGAGCCGGGAGCCGCCGTAGGAGCTGTTGAGGTCCGCCTCCTCGATCAGCATCCAGCTGGAGCCGATGTGGAAGAGCGACGGATAGCCGTAGTCGCCCGCCTTGGCGTCGGCCACCGTGCCGCGGTCGTGGGCGGACTCGTAGTCCTGGCGGCCGTTGTCGTACGGCAGGAGGAAGGAGTCGGCGGACGGCGGGACGGCGTACTCGGTGCTCTCGCCGAGTACGGTGACCGTCCCCTTGTCCGGCAGCACATAGCGGTAGGCCAGCCCGTCGGCCGAGACCCGGATGACCACCTTCAGCGTCCGTCCGTCCTTGTGGAAGGTGAAGGTCGACTCGGAGGCGTCGGAGGTGTGGTGGGTGCGGCGGCCGGTGGTGGTCGTGTAGCTCTCGTGGACCTTACGGTCGCTGCGCCCCGCGAACCGCAAGCCCTTGCTGAAATCGGTCTCGGCGGTGCGGATACCCAGGCCCGACGGCCGGAGAACGGTGGTGGAGCCATGGCGCGCGGCCAGTGTCAGCGCGCCCTCGTTGTTCAGCTTGAGCTCGCCGCTGACCTGCCCCTTTCCGGTCAGCCGCCAGTCCTGCGCACGACCGTCCGATGCCGCCGCCGCCCGGAGCGGCACCAGCACGGCGGCCGCGCAGGCGAGGGCGGCCACGGCTCTGGTGACCTTTGATCGTGCCGTATGCATCGTTCCTCCTCGTTCACCGCATCCTCGACACGGCGCTCGATACATCAGAGCAATCGGGTGCCTTGACGCATCATCAGCCCCTTTCTACGCTCCCGTCTAGCCAAATCATCGGAGCAATCTGGTCGCTTCGGGGACGGGAGAAGATCGGGATGCCAGTCAGCAGACGCGGATTCCTGGGTCGGGTGGCGGCGGGCGCGGCCGCGAGCACGGCCGTCGGCACGGTCCTCCCCGAACAGGAGGCGGCGGCCCAGCCACAGCATTCGGTGGCCCTGCGGGGCATGCGCACCGACCAGGAGTGGGAGCGCTTTCTCAACGGCCAGGATCTGATCTGGAAGCGCTTGCCGAGAACGTGGTACGAGGGGCCGTTCCTCGGCAATGGCCTGCTCGGCTCGATGATCTACCAGGAGCCCGGGGAGAACGCCCTGCGCTTCACGGTCCACCACAGCGAGGTGCAGGACCACCGGCCCACCGAAGGCGGCAGCGACTGGGGCGTGGCACGGCTCCCGGTCGGCAATCTGCTGCTGCGCCCGGTCGGCGCCATCACCGGCGTCGATCTGCGGCTGGATCTGTGGAACGCCGAGTTGCGCGGCACGGTCACCACGGACAAGGGGAAGCTGAAGCTCCGCGCGCTGGTGCACAACGACCGCACCATGCTGCTGGCCACCGTCGAGGCGAGCACCGGCGAGGAGGGGTTCCGCTGGGAGTTCAAGCCCTCACCGGCGGTCAGTCCGCGCATCGTCCGCGAGGATCCGCCGAAGGGCTTCGAGCCCAACCCGGCCCCGGTCAGCCGCACCGAGGACGGGCTGGGCGTCACCGTCCAGTCCCTGGTGGCGGGCGGGCAGACGGTGACCGCGTACAAGCAGCGGGGCAGCGGCCGGGAGCGCACGTACTACCTGGCCGTGGCGCACTCCCACCCCGGTACGGACGCGGAGGGCCGGGCGCGGACCACCGTGCGCAAGGCGTCCGCGCTGCCGGTCTCCAGCCTGCGGCGCACCCACTACGAGTGGTGGCACCGCTTCTACCGCAAGAGCTTCATCTCGGTGCCCGACGGGATGCTCCAGAGCTTCTACTGGATCCAGCTGTACAAGCTGGCCTGCGCCGCCCGTGAGCACGCCCCCGTCATGGCCACCACCGGCCCGTGGGTGGAGCCGACGCCCTGGCCCGGGGTGTGGTGGAACCTCAACGTCCAGCTGGAGTACTGGCCGGTGCACGGCTCCAACCACCTGGAGCTGGACGCGATTCCGCGCACCCTCGCCGAGAACACCGATGTGCTCATCAGCGGCCTCAAGCCCGAGTACCGCGCCGACTCGGCCGGGCTGCGCCGCTCCACGGACGCGCAGTGCGAGGACAACGGCACGGTGCCGGTGCCGGGCGTCGGGGACTCCCCCGAGGTCGGCGATCTGCCCTGGGCGCTGCACAACGTCTGGCTGACCTACCGCCACACCATGGACCGGGGCCTGCTGGAGGATGTGCTCTATCCGCTGCTGCGCCGCTCCACCAACTACTATCTGCACTTTCTCCAGGAGCAGCCGGACGGCAGGCTGCATCTGCCGAAGACCTTCTCCCCCGAGTACGGCGCGGCCCCGGACTGCAACTACGACCTGGCGCTGCTGCGCTGGTCCTGTCAGACCCTGCTGGACACGGTCGAGCTGCTGGACAAGGACGATCCGCTGGTGCCCAAGTGGCGCGAGGTGCTGGAGAAGCTGGTCCACTATCCGGTGGACGAGAACGGCTTCATGATCGGCACCGGTGTCCCCTTCGCCAAGTCCCACCGCCACTACTCCCATATGCTCTCGGTCTACCCGCTCTACCTGGTCAACTGGGACCAGAAGGAGCACCGGGACCTGATCGCCCGCTCGCTGGAGCACTGGATCAGCTTCGAGGGCGCGCTGCGCGGCTACAGCTTCTCGGGCGCGGCCTCGATCTCGACGCAGATGGGGCGCGGCGATGACGCGCTGAAGTATCTGCGGGAGCTGGTGGCGCGGTTCATCCAGCCCAATACCCACTACTACGAGGCGGGTCCGGTGATCGAGACCCCGCTGTCGGGTGCGCAGACGATCCACGACATGCTCTGCCAGAGCTGGGGCGGGACCATCCGTTTCTTCCCCGGGGTGCCGGGCGAGTGGCGGGACGTCACGCTGCACGACTTCCGTACCCAGGGCGCGTTCCTGGTCAGCGGGGTGCGTACGGGCGGGACGACGCGCTGGGTGCGGGTGCGCAGCCTGGCCGGGGAGCCCTGCCGCGTCCGTCACTCGATCGGCGGCCGGGTCACGGTCGCCGGGGTCGGCGGCCCGGCGCCGAAGTGGCGTGACCTGGGGAACGGCGAGATCGAGCTGGAGCTGGGCCGGGAGGACGAGGCGGTGATCTACCCGGCCGGCACCCGGCCGGACTTCCGGATCGCCCCGGTGAAGGTCACCACCCCGGCCGAGCCCTGGGGCCTGCCGGAGCTGCCGCAGACGGGCGCGGTCACCCAGGTCGATCTGACCGGGCAGTTCGACAACGACGCCATCACCACCGAGATGTACTACGGGGACGGCGACTTCGACGGTACGGGCCGCACCTATCCGATGGCGCAGCTGCCGCAGACCGGGCAGACCGAGGACGACGGGATCACCTTCGCGTTCACCAACGGCAGCGAGGGCTCCAACAACAATGTCATCGCCGCAGGTCAGAAGGTCACGGTCACGGCGGGTGGCTATACGAAGCTGCATGTGCTGGGCGCGGGCGACACCGGCAATGTGTCCGTCCCCGCCGAGGCCACGTACGCCGACGGCTCCACGGGCAAGCTGACCATCCAGCTCACGGCCTGGATGTCGGGTCCGGCGTATGGGGAGACGGAGGCGGTGCGGACGAGTCAGATCCACACCCGCACCGGCCCGTTGGGCACCAAGGCCGCGATCTTCCACCAGGTGGTGGAGCTGGACCCGGGCAAGGAGCTGTCGGCGATCACGCTGGGCGCCCCCTCGGGCACCGCACGGGCGCACATCTTCGCCCTCTCGCTGGAGAAGGACGACTGACAAGGACGACCGAGGAAGGACCCGCACCGCCGATACACACCGCGACGGGGGGCCCCGGGGGGGGGGGGGGGGGTTTTTGTGATGTTGGGACAGGTGATTTGAAAAACTGGGGAATTTTTTTTACCCCAGGAGTGTGGGGGGGGGCAACCGGGCCAAAA
>NZ_JBHYVB010000263.1:0-8279 GCF_042750115.1 Streptomyces sp. NPDC059455 | reverse complement strand
ATTATTCCCCATCTGGGTGTATAAGTACGACTCACAAGGACGACCGTCTCCCGCCCCGCCCCGCCTACAACCACCCCCCCGGCCGCCGTGTTGGGGGCGCCCGTCATTGTTGCTCATGTGTGCACTGGAGATGACAACTGAGGGAAATTGTTGGCACCCAGTGTCTTGCGAGGTGGCACAGCGTGCCATACGGTGATGGTGTCCGGGCGGCCGGCGCACTGCCAACCATCGTGCGTCGGCTGTCCCCGCAAACCGCTTTGCGCGCCCGGACGACGCCTGCGTCACCAGGCACCCGGCGTTACCCGCGCCGCACCGAGCACCACCTCCGCCGAACCGACGGCACCGCATCAGCATCACCCGTCACGAGCCCAGCGTTCCCTCAGGCGTCCCCCCATGGACGCTTCGCCGGAGGCACCGATGAACGAGATACTTGACGCGATCCTGGCGTCGGACACAGCACCCGAGGAATTCGCGGCACTGCGCGTCCCCGAGTCGTACCGCGCGGTGACCGTGCGCAAGGACGAGGCCGAGATGTTCTCGGGCCTCACCACCCGGGAGAAGGACCCCCGCAAGTCATTGCACGTGGACGAGGTGCCGGTGCCCGAGCTGGGCCCCGGAGAGGCGCTCGTCGCCGTGATGGCCAGCTCGGTCAACTACAACTCCGTGTGGACCTCGATCTTCGAACCGCTGCCGACGTTCGGCTTCCTGGAGCGGTACGGCAAGCTCTCCCCCCTGGCCAAGCGGCACGACCTGCCGTACCACATCATCGGCTCCGACCTCGCGGGCGTCGTGCTGCGCACCGGCCCCGGCGTGAACTCCTGGAAGCCGGGCGCCGAGGTCGTCGCGCACTGTCTGTCGGTCGAGCTGGAGAGCGCCGACGGCCACAACGACACCATGCTCGACCCCGAGCAGCGCATCTGGGGCTTCGAGACCAACTTCGGCGGGCTCGCCGAGATCGCGCTGGTCAAGTCCAACCAGCTGATGCCCAAGCCAAAGCATCTGAGCTGGGAGGAGGCCGCCGCCCCGGGCCTGGTCAACTCCACCGCCTACCGGCAGCTGGTCTCCCGCAACGGCGCCGGGATGAAGCAGGGCGACAACGTCCTGATCTGGGGCGCGAGCGGCGGGCTCGGCTCCTACGCCACCCAGTTCGCGCTGGCCGGCGGGGCCAACCCGGTCTGTGTGGTCTCCTCGCCGCGGAAGGCCGAGATCTGCCGGCGGATGGGCGCCGAGGCGATCATCGACCGCACCGCCGAGGACTACAAGTTCTGGAAGGACGACGGCACCCAGGACCCGCGCGAGTGGAAGCGGTTCGGGAAGAAGATCCGCGAGCTGACCGGCGGCGAGGACGTGGACATCGTCTTCGAGCACCCGGGCCGGGAGACCTTCGGCGCGTCCGTCTATGTCACCCGTAAGGGCGGCACGATCGTCACCTGCGCCTCGACCTCCGGCTACACCCACGAGTACGACAACCGCTACCTGTGGATGTCGCTGAAGCGGATCGTCGGCTCACACTTCGCCAACTACCGCGAGGCGTGGGAGGCCAACCGTCTGATCGCCAAGGGCAAGATCCACCCGACGCTGTCCAAGACGTACCGGCTGGAGGACACCGGCCAGGCCACGTACGACGTCCACCACAACCTCCACCAGGGCAAGGTCGGCGTGTTGTGCCTGGCCCCCGAGGAGGGCATGGGCGTGCGCGACCAGGCGATGCGCGAGCAGCACATCGACGCCATCGATCTGTTCCGTGACGACTCGTCGGAGCGGACCGACAAGCACAGCCGTGACGACTCGTCGGAGCGGACCGACAAGCACAGCCGGGATGTGCGATGAGTGGCACACCCCGCGCCAAGGACCGTCCCTGGCTGATGCGCACGTACGCCGGGCACTCCACCGCCGAGGCGTCCAACGAGCTGTACCGGCGCAACCTGGCCAAGGGCCAGACCGGGCTCTCGGTCGCCTTCGACCTGCCCACTCAGACCGGCTACGACCCGGACCACATCCTCGCGCGCGGCGAGGTGGGCCGGGTCGGGGTCCCGGTCTCGCACCTGGGCGACATGCGGCGGCTGTTCCAGGAGATCCCCCTGGAGCGCATGAACACCTCCATGACGATCAACGCGACCGCGATGTGGCTGCTGGCGCTGTACCAGGTCGTCGCGGAGGAGCACGGCGCCGATGCCGCGAAGCTCCAGGGGACGACGCAGAACGACATCGTCAAGGAGTACCTGTCGCGGGGGACGCATGTCTTCCCGCCGGGCCCGAGCCTGCGGCTGACCACCGACATGATCGCGTACACGGTCAACCACATCCCCAAGTGGAACCCGATCAACATCTGCAGCTACCACCTCCAGGAGGCCGGGGCCACTCCGGTGCAGGAGATCGCCTTCGCGATGTCCACGGCGGTCGCCGTACTGGACGCGGTGTTCGCCTCCGGCCAGGTTCCCGAGGACCGTAAGGGCGACGTGGTGGCCCGGATCTCCTTCTTCGTGAACGCGGGCGTCCGCTTCATCGAGGAGATGTGCAAGATGCGCGCCTTCGGCCGGATCTGGGACCGGATCACCCGCGAGCGGTACGGCATCAAGAACCCCAAGCACCGCCGGTTCCGCTACGGCGTCCAGGTGAACTCGCTCGGCCTGACCGAGGCCCAGCCGGAGAACAACATCCAGCGCATCGTCCTGGAGATGCTGGCCGTCACCCTCTCCAAGGACGCCCGCGCCCGCGCCGTCCAGCTCCCGGCCTGGAACGAGGCGCTGGGCCTGCCCCGCCCCTGGGACCAGCAGTGGTCGCTGCGCATCCAGCAGGTCCTCGCCCATGAGAGCGATCTGCTGGAGTACGACGACATCTTCGAGGGCTCCCATGTGATCGAGTCCAAGGTCGCCACCCTGGTGGAGGACGCCGAGGCCGAGATCGAGCGGATCCAGGAGATGGGCGGGGCGATGGCCGCCGTCGAGTCCGGCTATCTCAAGGCGCGGCTGGTGGCCTCCCACTCCGAGCGCCGGGCGCGGATCGAGGCGGGTGAGGAGAAGATCGTCGGCGTCAACTGCTACGAGTCCACCGAGCCCAATCCGCTCACCGCCGACCTCGACACCGCGATCATGACGGTGGACCCGGAGAACGAGGCGCGGGTGGTCTCGGCCCTGCACACCTGGCGCGAGCAGCGCGACGAGGGACCCGCCGAGGAGGCCCTCGGTGCCCTCCGTAAGGCCGCCGTGGGGACCGACAACCTGATGGAGGCCACCCTGCGCTGTGCCCGCGCCGGGGTGACCACCGGGGAGTGGGCCTGGGCGCTGCGCGATGTCTTCGGCGAGTACCGCGCCCCCACCGGGGTCGGCGGCGCGCCCCTGTCCGTCGCCACGGAGGCGGGCTCCCTGCTGGCCTCGGTCCGCGAGAAGGTCGGGAAGACCGCGGCCGACCTCGGCGGCGGAAGGCTGCGGCTGCTGGTCGGCAAGCCGGGTCTGGACGGGCACAGCAACGGCGCCGAGCAGATCGCCGTACGGGCCAGGGACGCCGGTTTCGAGGTGGTCTACCAGGGGATACGGCTCACCCCGGAGCAGATCGTCTCGGCGGCCGTGGCGGAGGACGTGCACTGCGTCGGGCTGTCGATCCTGTCCGGGTCGCATGCCGAGCTGGTGCCGGACGTCCTGGAGCGGATGCGCACCGCGGGCGCCCAGGACATCCCCGTCATCGTCGGCGGGATCATCCCGTCCTCGGACGCGGCCGCCCTGCGCGCGGCGGGGGTCGCCGCCGTTTTCACCCCCAAGGACTTCGGTATCACGGAGATCATCGGCCGTATCGTCGATGAGATCCGCGCCGCGAACACGCTTCCCCCTCTGGAGGTTCTCGTATGACCGCCCCCGACCGCGCTGATGCCGCCGGCCGCCTTCGGCCGCGCCGCTCGTGCCTCGCCGTCCCCGGCTCCAATCCGCGCTTCCTGGAGAAGGCCCAGGGGCTCCCGGCCGATCAGGTCTTCCTGGACCTGGAGGACGCCTGCGCGCCGCTGGCCAAGGAGGACGCCCGGCACACCATCGTCAAGGCGCTGAACGAGGGCGACTGGACCGGTAAGACCCGGGTGGTGCGGGTCAACGACTGGACCACCCACTGGACGTACCGGGACGTCATCACGGTGGTAGAGGGCGCGGGCCCGAACCTGGACTGCATCATGCTGCCCAAGGTGCAGGACGCCCAGCAGATCGTCGCGCTGGACCTGCTGCTCACCCAGATCGAGAAGACGATGGGCTTCGAGATCGGGCGGATCGGCATCGAGGCGCAGATCGAGAACGCCAAGGGTCTGGTCAACGTGGACGAGATCGCCGGCGCGTCGCCGCGTCTGGAGACCATCGTCTTCGGCCCGGCCGACTTCATGGCGTCCATCAACATGAAGTCCCTGGTCGTGGGCGAGCAGCCGCCCGGCTATCCGGCGGACGCCTATCACTACATCCTGATGCGGATCCTGATGGCGGCCCGCATGCATGACCTCCAGGCGATCGACGGCCCGTACCTGCAGATCCGGAACGTGGACGGCTTCCGCGAGGTGGCCGGGCGCGCGGCCGCGCTCGGCTACGACGGCAAGTGGGTGCTGCACCCCGGCCAGGTGGAGGCGGCCAATGAGGTCTTCTCGCCGTCACAGGAGGACTACGACCACGCGGAGCTGATCCTGGACGCCTACGACTACTGCACCTCGGCGGAGGGCGGTATGAAGGGCTCGGCGATGCTCGGGGACGAGATGATCGACGAGGCCAGCCGCAAGATGGCCCTGGTCGTCGCGGGCAAGGGCCGCGCCGCCGGGATGAGCCGTACGTCCGCCTTCCAGCCCCCGGAGGCGTGAGCCATGCAGTTCGGCCGTACCTATGAGGAGTTCACGGTGGGCGACGTCTACCGGCACTGGCCGGGGAAGACGGTCACCGAGTACGACGACCACCTCTTCTGTCTGCTCACCATGAACCACCACCCGCTGCACATGGACAGCAACTACGCCGAGAAGACGACCGATTTCGGCAAGAACGTGGTGGTCGGTAACTACATCTACTCACTGCTGCTGGGCATGTCCGTCCCCGATGTCTCCGGAAAGGCCATCGCCAATCTGGAGGTCGAGTCACTGCGGCATGTGGCGCCCACCTTCCACGGCGACACCATCTACGGCGAGACCACGGTCCTGGACAAGACTCCGTCGAAGTCCAAAACCGACCGGGGCATCGTGTATGTGGAGACCAAGGGCTACAAGCAGGACGGCACTCTGGTCTGTGTCTTCCGGCGCAAGGTGATGGTGCCGACCGCCACATACATCAAGGAGCGGGGCGGCGAGCAGCCGGGCCGCCCGGAGCTGGGAGGGCAGTGATATGAGCCGCCTCGCGCAGACGGAAGGCCTGACCGACATCCAGCGGGAGATCCTCTCCACGGTCAGGGATTTTGTCGACAAGGAGATCCTGCCGGTCGCGACCGAGCTGGAACATCGCGATGAATATCCGACGGCGATCGTCGAGGGACTGAAGGAGCTCGGCGTCTTCGGGCTGATGATCCCGGAGGAATACGGCGGTCTGGGTGAGTCACTGCTCACCTACGCGCTGTGCGTGGAGGAGATCGCCCGCGGCTGGATGAGCGTCTCGGGCATCATCAACACCCACTTCATCGTGGCGTACATGCTCAAGCAGCACGGCACCGAGGAGCAGAAGGAGTATTTCCTTCCCAAGATGGCGCTGGGCGAGATCCGGGGCGCCTTCTCGATGTCGGAGCCGGGGCTGGGGTCGGATGTGTCGGCCATCACCAGCAAGGCGGTACCGGACGGCGACGAGTACGTCCTGAACGGGCAGAAGATGTGGCTGACCAACGGCGGCAGCTCCACCCTGGTGGCGGTCCTGTGCCGGACCGGCGAGACTCGGGAGGGGGTCGCGCCGCACAAGGCGATGACCACCTTCCTGATCGAGAAGGAGCCCGGCTTCGGGGAGGTCCGGCCCGGTCTGACCATCCCCGGCAAGATCGAGAAGATGGGCTACAAGGGGGTCGACACCACCGAGCTCATCATGGACGGACTGCGCATTCCGGCCGATCGGGTGCTCGGCGGGGCGCCGAACCGAGGTTTTTACCAAATGATGGACGGAGTCGAGGTCGGCCGGGTGAATGTCGCCGCCCGCGGCTGTGGTGTGGCGCGGCGCGCTTTCGAGCTGGGCGTCACATACGCACAGCAGCGGCATACCTTCGGTAAGCCGATCGCCCAGCACCAGGCCATCCAGTTCAAACTGGCCGAAATGGGAACAAAGGTCGAGGCGGCGCATGCGATGATGGTCAATGCGGCCCGGAAGAAGGATTCGGGCGCGCGCAACGACCTCGAGGCGGGAATGGCGAAGTACCTGGCGTCGGAGTACTGCAAAGAGGTCGTGGAGGACGCCTTCCGCATCCACGGCGGGTACGGCTTCTCCAAGGAATACGAGATCGAGCGGCTCTACCGAGAGGCACCGATGCTTCTCATCGGCGAAGGGACCGCTGAGATTCAGAAAATGATTATTGGACGGAGGCTTCTGGAGGAATACCGAACCCAAGACTGAACGTCCCTTTTGGGGTGGTATCCGAGAGAACAAGGTCACACCGCGCCAAGGGTCTTCGGTCACTGACAAGCCACCGACGAGCCCTGGCGCTTGCCCAGTTACCGCTCGCAACCGATACCATCCCGTAAAGCCGCCGTCCCCAGTCTTGCGTCGCGGCATCCTCCGCTACGAAGGTCATCCATGCCCCACAGCCAATCCTCTGCACAACGCGACAGCCCGGTCGGTGTACGCCTCGCGCGCGGAGCGTCGCCGTGGCTCCTCCCGACCGTCGCCACCGCGGCGGTCAGTCTTGCTCGGTCCCGCCGCTCCGGACGCTGGGCGGCGGTCGCCGTGCCCGCCACCGCGCTCGCGGCGGGCATGCTGTGGTTCTTCCGCGACCCCGAGAGAGAGATCACGCAGGGCCGTGTGATCTCCCCGGCCGACGGCGTGGTGCAGAGCATCATGCCGTGGAAGGACGGGCGCACCCGCGTCGCCATCTTCATGAGCCCGCTCAACGTCCACGTCAACCGCGCTCCGCTGGCCGGTACGGTGACCTCCGTGGAGCACATCCCCGGCGGCTTCGTTCCCGCGTTCAACAAGGAGAGCGAGAACAACGAGCGGGTCGTCTGGCACTTCGACACCGAGCTGGGCGACATCGAGATGGTCCAGATCGCCGGCGCCGTCGCCCGGCGTATCGTGCCGTATGTGCCACAGGGCACGAAGGTCGAACAGGGTGAGCGGATCGGTCTCATCCGCTTCGGCTCGCGGGTCGACGTATACCTCCCCGAGGGTGTCGATGTCGCGGTCGAGGTCGGCCAGGCCACCACCGCGGGGGTGACTCGCCTTGACCGTGATTGATCCCGATACGCAGGCCGCCTGGGTCCCCGAGGCCGAGGTGGACGCGGCCGACGTCGACGAAACGGACGACATGCCGCTGTCGACGCGACTGTCGATAGCCGACACGCTGACCCTGGGCAATGCCACCTGTGGCTTCCTGGCGGTCTACTTCACCACCACCGGCGTCCTCATCCCGCACCTCACGGGCAGCGAGGACGGCGGGATGACCCGGCACAGCGCCGCCTCCGCGGTGATGCTGATGCTGCTCGCCTCCGTCTTCGACCTCTTCGACGGGCTCGTCGCGCGGAAGCTGCGCAGCTCGGCGATGGGCGCGGAGCTGGACAACCTCTCCGACCTGATCAGCTTCGGGCTGGCCCCCGCGTACTTCGTCCTCGTCTGGGGGATGGTGTCCGACGACGCCTACCAGCGAGTCTCGGTGGTGGGCGCGATCGTGGTGCTGCTGGCGGTGGTGCTGCGGCTTGCCAGATTCTCCTGTGTCACGCTGCGTGACGGCGTCTTCCAGGGCATGCCGAGCCCATTCGGCGCCCTGACCGTCGTCTCGGTGGTCCTGCTGGGCCTGCCGTTCGTGCCGACACTGCTCGCGATCGTGGGCGTCGCCTGGCTGATGGTGAGCCGGGTGGAGTACCCCAAGCCGCGCGGCCGGCTCGCCGTGGCCATGCTCGGCTGGATCGTCACCAGCATGGCCCTGCTGGCCGCCTGGGCCTTCGAGGCCCCCGGCGGTGAACTCCTCCTCCAGTCGGCCTGCGCCCTGCAGGTCGTCATGGGCGCGGTGATCCCCCTCTTCGCCACGGCTCGCCGGGTGAACGCGTTCCGCGACAACCGCCGCGAAGCGAGGGCAGCGCAGCTGCCGTAGCGGCCGTCCATCCGCCCGTCCCTTGGACGGAACGCCGTGGGGGGGCGGGGGGC
>NZ_JBHYVB010000262.1:0-13396 GCF_042750115.1 Streptomyces sp. NPDC059455 | reverse complement strand
CTCGTTAACCACTGGCTTCTCTTCTGTCTCGGCGGCAGGAGCACCGACGGCCACGACTGAGTTCGAGCGGTACGCGGCATCGGTCATCGTCAACGGGTCTCAGTACTCCAGCGAAGCCATCCCCTCGTGAGCAGGCGCCTGAGGTGGGAGCGCGGACCTCAGAGCGAGGTCGCGGATCCGCCATACGGCTAATCTACTTAACAATATAGGGGATGGTCTCGGCAGAGGTGCGGTGTGACCCCGCGGCCCCCGCGTACGGCAACCGCCCCCGGCTGTCGGCGAGGCCGTGGTAGCGCGCGTTCCACCATGCAGTAAGCGGGCGCGGGCCGCCCGTTCGGGCAGGGAGAAATCCATGGGCAGTGACCCCGTCGACAGCAAGCCCGCGCCCCGCCTCCACGGCAGGATTGTCGGCGCGGCCGACATGGCGTTTCGTGGAGGGGTCAGTGGCCGCCGCTCGATTCGACGGCGAGGCGCTTGGTAAACGTCTTGCCGCCGTCCTTCGACTCGTACACGCCGCTCTGCGTCGCCGCCAGGACGCGCTGGGCGTCGACGGCGGTGAGCGCCTGAGGCTGTCCGCCGGGGACGGTGGCGAGCTTCTTCCATGTGGTGCCGGCGTCGGTGCTGCGGCTCAGCCTGCCGGAGGTGTCGATGCCGTAGAGGGCGTTCGTGGCCTTCCAGGAGAGGAAGGCCATCACCGGCTGCCTGCCCTCGGCGAAGGTCTTGCCGCCGTCGGCACTGCGGGCGACTCCTTCCGCGGTGGTGGCGAGGACGAGGTCGGCGTCGTCCGGGTTGACCGCGATGTCGAGCGCCTGGAACGTGGCTCCGTCCTTCCAGGTGGTGCCGTCCTTGCTGGTGCGGAGCAGGCCGCCTGTGGAGTCGTAGCCGTAGACGGTGCCGTGAGCGTAGTCCAGGGCGTGGAAGTCGGACTTCCCTGAGAGGGAGAGCGACCTCCAGCTCCTGCCCGCGTCGGTGCTCTTGATCAGTCCCTTGTTGCCGGGACCGTCCGCTCCGGCGGTGGGGTGGCCGCTGGCGTAGAAGGTCTTGCCCTGGGCCACCGTGAAGCCCATGAAGTCGTCCTTGCTGTCGCCCACCAGTTTGGGATTGCCCTTGGAGCCGGGGGTGTAGATGCCTTCGTGGGTTGCGACGTACAGACGCTGGTCGGACGGGTCCAGCCCGAGTCCGTGGATGTGGCTGACAGTCGTGGCGGCATCGGACGAGTCCGTGTCGCCGTCTCCGCTGGAGCAGGCGGCCAGTGCGAGGCCGAGGGCGACGGCGGTGGCTGCCTGGACGGCGCGGTGCATCTGCATGGGTCCTCGGGAGTCGTGGGGGCGGGCCGGGACATGACCGGGCACGGCCCGAGTAAGGAGTGCGTGGGCGTGACCGCCCCGGGCTCCCCGGAGTGACCGGCTGAGCCCGGAACGGTCAGCGTGTGATCGGATCAGAGCTTGTCGAGGATGCCCTGGAGCGTCTTGACCTCGGCGGTCTGATTCTTGACGACATCGTCGGCGAGCTTCTTCGCGGTGGCGTTCTTACCGCTCTTCTGCTCGTCCTTGGCCATGTCGATCGCCCCGTTGTGGTGGTCGATCATCATCTGCGCGAACATCTTGTCGAAGTCCGTGCCCTTGGCGGCCGTCAGCTCCTTCATGTCCTTGTCGGACATGATCCCGGGCATGCCCGACTTCTCGGAGCTGCCGGAGCCGTGGTCCATACCGGGCATGCTGCTGTCGGACCCGTGGTCCATGCCGGGCATGCTGCCGCCCGACTCGGGCTTGCCCCATGCCTTGAGCCAGGACTTCATCGTCTTGATCTCGGGATCCTGAGCCTTCTCGATGTCCCCGGCGAGGGTCTTGATCTTGGCGTCCTCGGCACGCTCGTCGGCGAGCTTGGACATCTCGACGGCCTGCTCGTGGTGGGGGATCATCATCTGCGCGAACTTCACGTCCGCGTCGTTGAACGTGCCCGGTGCGGGGTTCTCCCCGGTGGTCGCGCTCGCCGAGGCGGAGCTCTTGCTCTTGCTCCCGTGGTCCATGCCGCTCATGTCGTCGTCGTTGCCACAGGCGGCGAGGACCAGGCCTGCGGCGGCGACGGTGCTGACGAGAGCGATGCGGCGGACGCGCGGACGCAGCGTGCTGCGCGTGATGGCGGTCATGTCGAAAACCTCGTGGTGTCTGTTCTGCGGAAAGTCTGTCGAACGGGGTGCGCGGGCAGCGCGAGCCGCCCGCGGTGGCGTTCGGCCTAGATCCGCAGGATTGACAGTCGAGCGAGGTCAGGTGGTCTGCACGGAGGGGGATTGGGGCGCAGGACCGCCATGGCGGCATCGCGAAGCCGTGCCAGCCGGTCCGTCCCGCGGCTCAGAACCGCCCGGAGAAGACCGGCGAGAATCCACGTGCCGAGCACGGCCACGCACAGCGAGGCCATGTCCATACCCATGGCCGGGGAGTGGGAGGACGTCTTGCTGTCCTGATGCGAGTCCGAAGAGTGCGAGGAGACGACAACGCCCTGCGGCGAGGGCATGCCGCCGCCTGGGTGGGCGGTCGTGGCCGATGCGTGAGCCGCTCCCATGCTCGTGTTGGAGGCGCTGTCGGGATGGCCCATCGAGTGCATCACGAAGACGCCCATCGCGAGCACGACGACGAGCAGCAAGCGCCCGAGGGCACTTGCCGCTCGTCCGTATCGGCTCACATGCACGTCGTGACTCCATCTGTGGTCGCTCCGCCGTCCGACACTACCGAAGCGGACCGGACCATGCTGTGTGGTTCGGTCATAGGGGTGACCTACTAAGCTGTTTGGCAGTAATGGTAACGGCATGAGAGGCGGGCGCATGCGCACGTGGACGCCACAACAGTGGGTGGCGGCGGTGGCCGTGGCCCTTGTCGCCGGGGCCGCGATCGGTGTGCCGACCGGGGTCGTACCCACGCCTTTCTACACCCGGATGACCCCGGTGCTGTGGTGGAACTATCCGGTCTGGGTGGCGTCATCGCTGCTCATGGGACTGCTGGTGGCGACGTACGTGAATGGGCCTCCGGCCGCGCGGGCCGATGGGCCGCGAGGGCGCCGGGCACTGCTCGCGGGCGTGCTGTCCGCGTTCGCCGTCGGTTGCCCGATCTGCAACAAGCTGGTGGTACTGGCTCTCGGGGTGAGTGGAGCCCTCTCCTACTGGGCCCCCGCACAGCCAGTCCTGGCCATGGCCTCGCTGGCGCTGCTCGCGCACGCCCTGGTGCGGCGTCTGCGTACGGCCGCCGCTTGCCCCGTGCCGAGCGCGCCCCCTCGTCAAGGCTCCGCAGGGCCCCAGGACTCTGCCCACTACGATGAGCGGTCACTGGTGCCGGAGGCTTCGCGTTCCGGGGGCGAAGGGAGCGATCGTGCGTCAGCTGGGTGAGCTCGAGGCGGAGATCATGCACCGCCTATGGGCCTGGGGGCGGCCGGCGACCACACGCGACGTACTGGTGGACCTCAGCAAGAAGCGGCCCATCGCCTACAGCACGGTGAAGACCGTGGCCGACATTCTGCACAGTAAGGGCATGCTGAAGCGGCACAAGGAGGGGCGGGCCTGGGTATACGAGCCCACGTGTACCCGGCAGCAGTACACGGCGTCGCAGATGCAGGAGGCGCTCGGTGGCAACCCGGATCCGGTCGGAACTCTGGTCAGTTTCATCGATCAGATCACGCCGGAAGAGGCGGACGCCCTACGCTCGGCTCTCCGAGCGGCCAAAAAGCGGAGCGACGCGTGATCATAGCTGTGGCACTGGCCGGATACGCGGCCCTGGTGGGCGCCGCGATGCCCCCTCTGCTGTCACAGGCACGGTGGCCCCACCGCGCTCCGGTCATAGCGGTCCTCGCATGGCAGGGACTCATGGTGACGTTCGTCGTCGCCACCGCGCTCACGGTGTACCACTTGGTCCTCACCGAGCAGCATGCGCATGAGGGTCTCCTCGGGCTGCTGAGCGTCTGCGGTCTGGCCGCCGACGCCCCGGTAAGCGAGTCCGCGCCCACCCTCGGGGACGCCCTGGCGCTCAGCGCCCCCGCCGTGATCGCGCTGCTGCCTCTGGGCTGGTTCGTGGTCTGCACCTGGCGGGCCCGCCGAGCGCGGCGGCGTCACCTCGACATGCTCGCCCTGGTCGGTGAGCCGGCCCCCGGATACGACGCCACGGTCGTGGACCATGACGCACCCGCCGTGTACTGCCTTCCCGGGCGTCGGTGTCGTGTCGTCATCACCCGGGGAGCCCTCGGCGTCCTGTCCGATGCGCAGCTGCGCGCCGTACTGGAGCATGAGCGCGCCCATATCGAGGGCAGGCACCACCTTCTCCATCTGCTCGTGGACGCGTTCTCCCGCACCTTCCCCGGCCTGCCGCTCGCCCGGCACGCCAAGGAGCAGATCACGCTGCTGGTGGAGATGATCGCGGATGACAGAGCCCTACGGAGCCACTCCAGGGACGCGCTGGCGACCGCCATGTGTGAGGTAGCCGCAGGGCAGGCGCCGCGGGGGACTCTGGGGGCCGGCGGGCCGGGTGCCCTCATCCGGCTGCGCCGCGTCCTCACACCTCAGCCCCGGCCGCACCGTGTGACGTGGCTGGGTGTCGTGGCCGCCAGTACCGCGGCTCCGCTGCTGCCGCTGTTGGTGGCCTGCGGACCCTGATCACACCGGCCCCCGGACCCTGATCACACCGGCCCCCACCCCACTCCTGTCCCGCACCTCCCGGGAGCCCCGGCCCGCCTTCCTGCGTGCGCCAGGGGCGCCGCTCGAGCAGAGGCTCCCGGTTCGCGAGGTGCTGCCGACAGCATACTGCTATGCCACTTAGCGGAACTGTGGCGGGGGGACAGTGGCCGGACGTCGCCAAAGCGGCGGAGCCACAGGCACGGCGCCCTGGAGGGCGATGCTGATCACTACCACCGGGCGCGTGAAGGGAAGGCATTCCTGGCGCGGCCCACGGGGGCCGTGCGGGAGGTGATCGAGCCAAGGATTAGCTAAGCAGCTTAGCTGATTAGCGTATGCTGACTGGATGCAACTCGCTTACCTGCCCAGTCCGGCGCAAGGAGTCGTACACCTGGGGCCACTGCCTCTGAGGGCGTACGCGCTCTGCATCATCCTGGGTATCGTCGTCGCCGTTTGGCTTACCCGACGACGTTGGGCCGCCTGCGGGCACGACCGCCACGAAGTCGACGACATCGCGGTTTGGGCCGTTCCGTTCGGCATCGTCGGCGGCCGTCTGTACCACGTGATCACTAGTCCCGACGCCTACTTCGGCGAAGGCGGCGATCCATGGAAGGCCCTGCGGATCTGGGAGGGCGGACTGGGCATCTGGGGCGCGGTCGCGCTCGGTGCGCTCGGTGCCTGGATCGGCTGCCGACGCCGAGGCGTCTCCCTGCTCGACTTCGCGGACGCCGTGGCACCGGGCCTCGCCCTGGCCCAGGCCGTCGGCCGCTGGGGCAACTGGTTCAATCAAGAGCTGTACGGGCGACCAACGACGCTTCCGTGGGGGCTGAGGATCGACCCCGCGCATCGCCCAGGAGCCAGCCCCGATATCGCGACGTACCACCCGACATTTCTGTACGAGTTCCTGTGGGACATCGGCGTCGCCCTCCTGCTGATCTGGGCCGGTCGGCGGTTCGCCCTGAAGCGGGGCCAGACCTTTGCCCTCTATGCCGCCGCGTACACGGTCGGCCGCTTCTGGATCGAGTATCTGCGCATCGACGAGGCCCACACCTTCGCTGGGCTTCGCCTCAACGACTGGACCTCGATCGCCGTCTTCTCCGCGGCTGCGGTCTTCCTTGTCCGGTCGGCGGGGCGCGGTGAGCGCGAGGCCCCGATGGGCTCGGACACCGCATCCGCACGCACAGACCCGGAAGAGGGAACCCTGGTATGACCAAGGAAGCACAAAAGATCAAGGTGGGCCGACTGCACACCCGCTCCCGGGCCTCTCGGATCGCCGGGTGGTCCCTTCTCGGGCTCGGCCTGATCACGTTGGTGGTCAACTGGATCGAGGAGTTCACCGATACCGTGACGATCCTCCCGGGCGGCCATTCACCCTTCTACCTGGTGGGAAGCATTTGCGTCATCGTCGTCGGGGCATGGCGGGCCGGTATCTTCGACGCCAAATAGGTCGCGACCACACCGCATGAGTGGCTCGGGGCGGCAGCCCCAGAGCACTGTCGCCTCGACGGCGGGATGCCCGGTCCACCGACCGGGCACCTCGCATGGGGCGGGGCCGTGTACCCGCCCCTCGTCATTCGTGCTGTCCGCGACTCACTTGAAGGACCGCAGCCGCAGGCTGTTGGTCACCACGAAGACCGAGGAGAACGCCATCGCGGCGCCCGCGATCATCGGGTTGAGCATGCCGGCCGCAGCCAGGGGCAGGGCCGCGACGTTGTAGCCGAAGGCCCAGAAGAGATTGCCCTTGATGGTGCCCAGGGTCTTCCGGGAGAGCCGGATCGCGTCCGCGGCCACCCGGAGGTCACCACGTACGAGAGTGAGGTCGCCCGCTTCGATCGCCGCGTCCGTGCCCGTTCCCATGGCCAGGCCCAGGTCCGCGGTGGCGAGGGCGGCCGCATCGTTGACACCGTCGCCCACCATGGCGACCACACGGCCTTCTTCCTGCAGACGCTTGATCACGTCCACCTTGTCCTGCGGCAGGACCTCGGCGATCACCTCGTCGATGCCGACGGTCTTGGCGACGGATTCGGCAACGGCCTGGTTGTCGCCGGTCAGCAGGACGGGCCTCATGCCCAGCCTCCGCAGCTCGGCCACCGCGGCGGCGCTGGTCTCCTTGACCGCGTCGGCGACGGTGAGCACACCCCGCGCCTCCCCGTCCCAGGCGACGGCGACCGCGGTACGGCCCTCAGCCTCCGCGGCGGCCTTGGCCTCGGCCAGCTCCCGCGGGAGTTCGATCGCCCACTGCCGCAGGAGTTCCTCGCGCCCGACGAGCACCGCGTGCCCGTCGACGAGGCCCTGGACGCCGAGACCGGCGACGCTGTCGAAGTTCTCCGGCACGGGGAGGCCCCCGGCCCGCTCGATGGCTCCGGCCGCGATCGCCTGGGCGATCGGGTGCTCGGAGGCGTGCTCCAGCGAACCTGCCAGTCGCAGCAGTTCCTCCTCGTCCACCTCCGGTGCGGGGAAGACGTCCTGAAGCCGCATCCGGCCCGTGGTCACGGTGCCGGTCTTGTCGAGGACGACGGTGTCCACTCGGCGGGTGGACTCCAGAACCTCCGGACCCTTGATCAGGATGCCGAGTTGTGCGCCACGTCCGGTGCCGACCATGAGGGCGGTCGGTGTCGCGAGCCCGAGCGCGCAGGGGCAGGCGATGATGAGCACCGCGACCGCCGCGGTGAAGGCCGCCGTTGCGTCGCCGGTGACGAACAGCCAGGCCAGCAGGGTGCCCAGGGCGATGAGGAGGACCACTGGGACGAACACCCCGGAGATCCGGTCGGCGAGGCGCTGCACCTCGGCCTTGCCGTTCTGGGCGTCCTCGACGAGCCTTGCCATCCGGGCGAGCTGGGTGTCGGCCCCGATCCGGGTGGCCTCGACGACCAGCCGTCCACCAGCGTTCACCGTGGCACCCGTGACGGCGGCGCCGACCGTCACATCCACCGGTACGGACTCACCGGTCAGCGTGGAGGCGTCCACGGCGGAGCTGCCCTCCACGACGGTGCCGTCGGTCGCGACCTTCTCACCGGGGCGTACGACGAAGCGGTCGCCGACGGTCAACTGGCCGACCGGGATGCGTACTTCCTTGCCACCCCGCAACACCGAGACGTCCTTGGCGCCCAGCTCCAGCAAGGCCTTCAGCGCCGCACCCGCCTTGCGCTTGGACTTCGCCTCCAGATAGCGCCCGGCGAGGATGAACGTGGTCACACCGGCCGCGGCCTCCAGATAGATGGAGGAGGAGCCGTCCGAGCGGGAGATCGTGAATTCGAAGCCGTGGCGCATGCCCGGCATCCCGGCATGCCCGAAGAACAACGCCCATACCGACCAGCCAAGTGCGGCGAGCGTCCCGAGCGACACCAGCGTGTCCATCGTGGCAGCGCCGTGGCGGGCGTTCGTCCAGGCGGCCTTGTGGAAGGGGAACGCGCCCCAGACGACGACCGGAGCCGCCAATGTCAGCGACAGCCACTGCCAGTTGTCGAACTGCAGGGCCGGAATCATCGCCATCAGGACGACGGGTACGGAGAGCGCCAGCGACACGAGCAGGCGCTGCCGCAGAGGGACCGGCTCGCCGTCGGCCGCGACCGGCCCGGATTCGGCTTCTCCGCCGGCCGAAGACGCGGGAGGCAGCGGCTCCTCGGCGGTGTAGCCGGTCTTCTCGACGGTGGCGATGAGATCGGCGACCGCCACCCCGTCGGGGTATGAGACCTTCGCCTTCTCCGTGGCGAAGTTGACGGTCGCCGTAACACCATCCATGCGGTTGAGCTTCTTCTCGATGCGGGTCGCGCACGAGGCACAGGTCATGCCGCCGATGGAGAGTTCGACCTCGGTCGAGGGCGTCAACGTCTTCTCGGGAACCGTACTGGTCATGAAGGTTCTCCTGGGGAGGGGCCGGGACGCACGGCGTCCGTATCAGCGGAGCGGTACGTCCCGGCCGGGAGGAATTCGCGTTCCTGAGGGAAGTGGCGGGCTGAGTCAGGCGGTGCCGACGAGCTCGTACCCGGCCTCGTCGACGGCGGCGCGGACGGCCCCCTCGTCGAGAGGAGCACTGGAGGTGACGCTCACCTCACCGGAGGCGGCGACGGCCTTGACCGCGGTGACGCCGTCCAGCGCGGATATCTCCTGGGAGATCGCGCCCTCGCAGTGGCCGCAGGTCATACCGGACACCTTGTACACGGTGGTGACGCCGGCGCCCTGGACGTCGGCCTTGGTATCGGAGCCGCAGGAACCGTCGGAGCTGCAGCAGGAGCCGGTGGTGGTTTGTGAGGTCATGGCTTCTCCCTCGGGGTGTCGTTGCATGCGGTCGTCTGCCAGAAGGCGCGTTCCTCTGCCCTCCAACGACAACCAAGGTACCCCTAGGGGGTATCTTCCGCACCTGTGGCGCTGACCACAGATCTTGTTCGGCGAGGCAGAGATGCGGCCAGACACCGGGAGTGGTGCGGTCCCGTCCTCCTCGGCGTCAGACCAGAGACTCAGGTCCTCGTCTCTCTGCCCGAACGCCGGCTTCGCGCCGCTCGCCGGGGTCGGCTTCCGGGTACGCACGCGGGAACCGACACCGTCAGACGACCATCATCAAGAGCATCGTGGACATGGTTCCACCCATGCCGATGTGTGCTGCCAGCGCCGCGTCCGGTGCGGCGCCGAGCTTGCGACGGCGGCCCTGGCCCGCCCGCTCCCCGGTCCGGGTCCTGTCCCACACGGAGATCGTCAAGGAGACCAGGAAGACAATCACCGTGTCCGGCATGGAGAGCAGCCAGCGCCCCCAGCCGCGGCCTCGGCCGCCCTCCCGGCTTTCAGCCGTACCACCCCTGCCGGTGCCCCGAACCCGCGCCCACACGGATGCGCCGATCGACAACAGGAAGTAGACAGCCAGCGCCGCAACCGCGAAGCGCCACACGGGAGTCGACCCCATAGTTCCCCCGCCATCGGACGCGGCAGCCCTCATACCGGGCATGTCCATTCCAGGCATGGATTCCATGCCACCCATGTCGCCCATCTCACCCATGCCGGCCTCATTTCCCATGCCCTCCATCCCCGGCATGTGCGCCATTGAGGAGCCGCCCAGCGCGAGAACCGGACCGGACGACGTACTGGTCATGGCGAGCGTCATGATCACCATGCCGGCGCTGCCGACGATGAGGTGCACCCAGTGGCGGCCGTGCTTCCAACCACGCGCGCGTGTGCTTGACCGCCATTGCCACGCCACCGAGACCGAGCAGGGCAAACACCGTCGCCCACCACCTTCCGGGGCGGCCTGGGCCGCCTCCGCGTCGGAGCCGGCCATGCCGGTCGCATGAGCGGCTCATGAGGATCGTCGAGGCCGTCCTGGACCGCCACTCGGCCCTCAAGGCCGCTCCGTAAAGGATCACACCGCGACGTCCGCCGGCCGGGGACGGTCAGGACCGCAGGGCGTCGGCGATCCAGGTGAACATGACCGGCATGATCTGGTCGAGCTTGTTGAGGGCGCAGTGGCTGCCGCCGGGAATGAGCTCGACCCGTGTATTCGGCCGGTCGTTGAACACCGTTGTGTCCGCGATCGGGACGTGCACGTCCGCGTCGCCGTTGATCACCAGCATCGGGCAGTTGTCCTGCGTGGTCAGCAATTCATCGAGGGCGAAGGACTCGAAGGCGGCGATGAGGGGGTCCATGTCCGGCTTGGTGGTGAAGCCGGCCGCGTTGCCGAAGATGTCGGCCATGCCGAACAGCAGGTTCTTGGCGTGTTCGGGTCCGAACGTGGCGCTGGTCACCGGGCCGCCCAGGACGACGGCCGCGTCGGCGTCGCCGCGCAGGCCGGTCTGGGCGGAGAAGTAGCCGCCGAAACTCAAGCCGAAGTGCCCGACCTTGCCCGTGGTGAGAGTGCGGGCGAACTGGAGCAGGCCACCGATGATCTCCTGCGTGTCAGGAGTCATGGGGATGTGGGTGAGTTCTCCCACCCCGGCGTGCTCGAACGCCACGATGCGGACCTTGGCGCCGAGCGCGAGCGCCTCCCACATGGGGTGCAGGTCCATTTTCCAGGTGTCGATCCCGCCGCTGGCGATCAGTACCGGGGTATCGGGTCCCGCGTCGGCCGGGCTCAGTATGTGCACCGGCACTTCGACGACGGCCCCGTGGTAGCGGGCGGTGACGGTGCGGCGCTCGAAACCGACCGGGAAGCCCGGCGCCGCCAGGGTGTACTGCTCGACCTGGTGGTCCATGGCGGCCGCCTTGGCCCGGTCGGCCAGGCTCGGGAACCGCGCCCCGCCGTAGGCCAGGGACGCCAGGTAGTGCTCCCCGGCGGCGGCATACCGCTCTGCCAGCCGGCTCCATTCCCAGGTCCACCCACCAGGAGCGTCAGCCCACATGTTGGTGATCGAGGCGCGCAGGCGGGCGATCTCGTCGGCGGGGAGGCCGAGGTTCACGAACTGTGCCGTGCGTTCCTCGAACAGATTCTCGGGATCGACGGGGAATTGGTAGGTCATGACGTTTCTCCTTGAACCCGTGGCCCGCCTCCGTGCGGCAAGGGCCGTACGTCCACGGTGTCCCGCCCGGCCACCTGCGGGAAGTGCCGGTCCGGCACCCCCGGTATGTACTCTGAGACATGGCCGTTGAACTGGCGCAGTGGCGCATGTTCGTGGCGATCGCCGACGCTGGGAGCCTGAGTCGGGCTGCCGTACGCCTGCGAACCGACCAGCCGGCGCTGAGCCGGGCACTCCGCCGCCTCGAACGCATGATCGGGTCTGAGCTGTTCCGTCGCAACCCGCGCGGCGTGACGCTCACCTCATTGGGAGCGGACCTGCTCGGCCAGGCCCGGCACCTGGTCAGCGCGGCCGACGAGCTCGACGCCCTCGCCTTCGCCCGCGGCCGTACCACAACGGCCGTTCTGAGAGCGGGCACCCTCGACTTCTACCCCTTCACCACCGCCCTCGCCGAGGCCCGCGCAACGCTGGCGGCCCGCCGGCCCCCGATAGCGGTCGAACTGATCCACATCCCCTGGCTCGCCCACGCCGCCGCGGTGACCAAAGGCGACATCGACATCGGATTCACCCTCACCGTCGACCGGCACCTCCCCTCGCCCGAGGTGCTGTACAGCACCCCGCTCCGCGCGGAGCAGCAGATCTACGCGTTGCTGCCGGCCAGCCACCCCCTCGCCACCACCCCCGGCATCAACCCTCGTGACCTGTCCGATGATCCGCTGCACCTGCCCCGCCGAGAAGACAACCCCGCGATCTACGACCTGATCCTCGAAACGCTCGCCGATCACGGCGTCCTCGCACCCAGCCGGGCCCCGACCGTCGACAGCCTCGCCGCTGTCGTCCAGGAGATCGCCGCCGGAAACGGCTGGACGATCGTCACCTCCGGCCCCGCTCAGCACCCCGTCCCCGGAACCGTCGCCCAGCCCCTGGCCGTCACCGTACGTCACCAGGTACACCTCGAAGCGATCTGGCACAAGGGTGCCAACCAGACCGCCGTCCGAGCCCTCATCAGCCGGCTCCGACACAGCAACAGGCAGCTTCGAGCGGACAGACCGCACCGCGGGTAGCGGCCTCGGGCCCCGGCCGGGCTGTGCCGAAGTGCGGGTGGTCCGGTGTGGCACCGAGTTCCCTCGGTCGAGGTGCTGAGTGCCATGCTTACGGCTGGTCGTCTCCCAACATCTTCTCGATCTTCTGCACCACGCGCCACATGGGAGCGTTCCGCGGCGCCACCATGACGATCACGTCGTCCTCCAGTGCGGGCGCGGTGCCGCTCTCCGTGCCGCTCTCCGTGGTGCCGCCGACGCTGTCCCATGTCTGCCGGACGAATGCCAGCGACTGATCCACCGCCTTCGCGGCATCGCCGTGCCCCCCGCCTCGCAGCCAGGTCCGCAGCCCGTTGTTGTGGGCGGCGACGACGGCCGCGGCCTGCACCTCTGCCCGAAGTGCTCCGTTGCGGTCACCCTCGTAGCGTCCCCGGAGGTAGTGGGCCAGGGTCCGCTCGTAGCGGTGCACCACGGACAGTTCGTAGCCGCGCAGGCTCGGCACTTCGCGGGTGAGTCGATAGCGCTGCACGGAGAACTCGGGGTTCGCGGCGTACATCCGCATGACGAGACGGGCCGCGTCGCAGACGACGTCGAGCGGTTCGCCGTCGGTGCTCGTCGCGAGGAAGGCGCTCATCTCTGTCAGGCAGCGCTCGTGATCGGGGAAGACGACGTCCTCCTTGGACGGGAAGTAGCGGAAGAACGACCGGCGTCCCACTCCGGCCCGCGCCACGATGTCGTCCACGGTGGTCCGCTCGAAGCCGTGCTCCAGGAAGAGCTGGAACGCGGCCTCGATGAGCGCCTCGCGCATGGGTGTTTTGCCGGATGGTCCCGGCCCGTTGACCGCCGCTGTCGCCCTGCCTTCGTCGCGTACGTCCGTCATGGAGGGAACGTAGCATCAGCATGGGCAGGGATGGTACTGAGTGCCTTTACGGAAGGCACTCAGTGCCATATCCTCATTCCGGTACTCCGCTGCGGCAGCGCAGACGTCCAGGAACCGTGAGGAGAGCCGACGTGAGCTTGAGGATCGTTGTCTGTGTTAAGTACGTGCCCGATGCGACCGGGGACCGGCATTTCGCCGAAGACCTGACGGTGGACCGCGACGATGTGGACGGTCTGTTGTCGGAGCTGGACGAGTACGCGGTCGAGCAGGCCCTGCAGATCGCCGACGAGGCCGATGACGCCGAGATCACCGTGCTGACCGTCGGCCCGGAGGACGCCAAGGACGCGCTGCGCAAGGCGCTGTCGATGGGTGCGGACAAGGC
>NZ_JBHYVB010000261.1:0-13459 GCF_042750115.1 Streptomyces sp. NPDC059455 | reverse complement strand
CCCCTGGACCCCGGGGTCCAGGGGCGGAGCCCCATATCGACGCGCCCCTAGCGGCGGGGCTTGGCGGGCACCGTGGAGTCGAAGGCGTGCAGTGCGCCGTTGACGGGCCGGATGTCGGTCACGTTCAGACCGGCCTCGGTCATCCGCGCCACCATGCTCTCCTCGGTGTGCTTCCGGCCGCCCACATTGAGCAGCAGGAACAGGTCCATCGCCGTGGTGAAGGAGCTGAGGCTGTTGTCGACGAGGTTCTCGATGACGACCACCCTGGCGCCGGGGCGCGCCGCCGCGACCACGTTGGCGAGCGTCCGGCGGGTGCTCTCGTCGTTCCATTCGAGGATGTTCTTGATGATGTAGAGGTCGGCCTCGACGGGGACCCCGCGGCGGCAGTCGCCGGGCACGAGCGTGGCCCGCGAGGCCAGCGCCCCGCCGTCCCGCAGCCGCGGGTCGGCGTGCGCCACCACCTGCGGCAGGTCCAGCAGCGCGCCGTGCAGCGCCGGATGTTTCTCCAGCAGGCTGGCCAGCACATGCCCCTGGCCGCCGCCGATGTCCACCACTTCCTTGACCCCGTCGAGGTCGAGGAAGGCGGCGACGTCGGTGGCGGACTGCCGGCTGGAGGTGGTCATCGCGGCGTCGAACACCCGGGCCGACTCGGGCGCGTCCTCATGGAGATAGGCGAAGAAGTCCTTGCCGTAGATCTCGTTGACGACACAGCCGCCGGTGCGCACCGCCCGGTCCAGCAGCGGCCACGCCTCCCAGGTCCATGGCTCGGTGCACCACAGGGCGATGTTGCGCAGGCTGCCCGGGGTGTCCTCGCGCAGCAGCCGGGACATCTCGGTGTGCCGGAAGCGGCCGTCCTCGGTCTCGGCGAAGATCTGACAGCAGGCCAGGGAGCGCAGCAGCCGGCGCAGCGGATCGGGCTCGACGTCCACGGCGGAGGCCAGCTCGCCGATGGAGGCGGGCCGGTCGCCCAGCGCGTCGGCGACGCGCAGCCGGACCGCGGCGCGCACCGAGGCCGCCCGTGCGGCGCCGAAGACGATTTCGCGCAGCCGCATGGGCGGCGGGAGCGCGGCCGGTGGGGGCTGTGCCGCGGCGGCTCTGTCGGTGTCCACAGTGGTCATGTCGCCGCCTCTCAGCACCGGCCCGTGGGCGCGGACAGCTCACACACGTTGTCGGTGAAGGTGTTGTCGGGGCCCTTGTCCCGGTCGGCGAGGTCGGCGGGCTTGTTGCCGCTCATCACGTTCCGGCTGATGGCGTTCTTGGCGTTGGGGGCGCCGACGCTGCTGGTGTAGAGGACGATCCCGCCGGACATGGGCGAGGTGCCCACGTTGTCGTTCACCTGGTTGCCCGTCACCCGGGTGCCCTCGGTGCCGGTGAGCACGATGCCGGCGCCCTGGATGAACGGGAGCCGGTCGGTGGCCTCGCAGTAGGCGTTGTTCTCGTAGACGGAGTTGTTGCGAACGTTCAGGTCCCCGGCGCGCGGGGTCGACTCGTCGCCGACGATGAACACCCCGGCGCAGTTGGCGGTGATGGTGTTCCCCTCGACCGAGAGGTTGCGCAGCCGGCGGACCACGGCCCCGGTCCGGTTGCCGCTGAGCTGGTTTCCGGCCACCACGGTGCCCAGGGCGTCGGTGGCGCCGCCCTCGGCGTCCATGGTGTTGGCCAGGAAGACGCCGGACTGCTTGTTGTTCCGGGAGACGTTGTCGACGAAGGTGCCGCGGGTGGACATCTCCTGGCCCATGCCCTGCTGGCCGTTGTCCTCGGTGGTGGTGTTCCGTACGGTCATCCGGTCGGTGCCGGAGCCCCAGATGCCGTTCTTCGCGAAGCCGGTGACCTTCAGTGAGGCGATCCGCACATCCGAGACGGGGTCTTCGGCCGTCCCGGTGACGCAGATGCCGTGGCCGGCCTCGCCACAGGCGTTGGCGGACGGCTTCTCGGCCGGGGAGAGCACGGTGGACTCGCCCGCGCCGACCAGGGTCAGCCGGTCGGTGGTGATCTGGATGTTCTCCCGGTAGGTGCCGGGCTTGATCTCGATGGTGTCGCCGGGCGCGGCGGCGTCCACGGCGGCCTGGATGGACTGGCCGGGCTGGACCACATGACGGGTCGCGGCCTGGTCGACGGGGGCGGCGTGGGCTCCGGGGAGCTGGGCGAGTTCGATGACGAGGACGGCCGTGAGGCCGGCGAGGTGGCGAAGTTTGGGTGTGCGCATGAAAAGGAAGTTAGGTGCGCTCCGCACCACTCGCCACTTATGCGCTACCCGTCACTTATGCCCTGGATTAACCCACTTGGCCGCCTTGTGGCCCGAGCCGCCTTGTGGCCCGGCCGGAGGTCGGCCCACGGATCCGTCGGCCGGAGCGCGAGCCGGCCGGACCCCGCGCGCTCGCCCACGACCGCGACGCGGCCTATTCGAGCACGCGGGATGCCCCGATCGGCAGATCCCACAGCTCCTCGCGCGGCCGCCCGGTGGCCTCCCAGGCCGCGCGGATCCGGCGCAGCGGCTCCAGCGGCGGCTCGGCCGCGAGCAGGAAGGTGGACCAGTGCATGGGCGCCAGCGCCCGCGCCCCCAGGTCCAGATGCGCCTGTACGGCCTCCTCCGGATCGGTGTGCACCCCGGTCAGCATCCAGCGCGGCTCGTACGCGCCGATGGGCAGCAGCGCGACATCGATGCCCGGGTAGCGGCGGCCGATCTGCCGGAACCAGTGGCCGTAGCCGGTGTCCCCGGCGAAGTACACCCGCTGTCCGTCAGGCGCGGTGATGACCCATCCGCCCCACAGCGAGCGGCAGGTGTCGGTGAGGGTGCGCTTGCTCCAGTGGTGGGCCGGGACGAAGTCGAAGCGGACCGGGCCGTCCTCGCCGGGCAGTTCGGCCGCCTCCCACCAGTCCAGCTCGGTCACCCGGGTGAATCCGCGCACCCGGAACCAGCGGGCGAGTCCGGCGGGCACGAAGACCGGCGTCGCCTTCGGCAGCCCTTTGACCGTGGGCGCGTCCAGATGGTCGTAGTGGTTGTGGCTGATGACGACCGCGTCCACGGGCGGCAGGTCCTCCCAGCGGACCCCCACCGGAGTGACCCGGGCCGGGGTGCCGAGGATCTTGCGGGACCAGACCGGGTCGGTGAGCACGGTGAGCCCGCCGATCCGCACCACCCAACTGGCGTGCCCGGCCCAGGTGAGCGCGGTCCGGCCGGGGCCGGTGAGCGGCAGCGGGCCCGGTTCGAAGGGCAGCTCGGGGATCTCGCGGAGCGTCTCCACGGGCGGTCTGAGCCACCCCTCCCGGGCCAGCCGGGCCAGCGCCCGCACCCCCGGCAGCGGGGAGGTGAGCCGGTCGGCGAACGACGGCGGCCAGCCGCGGATCTCACCCGGCGGACGCGGGGCGCCCGGCGCGGGGGCGGTCGGCGCGGGGTCGGTCGGCTCCAGGCCACCCGGCTGGGGGCCGCCCGGCTCAGGGGCGGCCGGGGTCAGCCGGGGCCGGGCGGTACCGGGCCGGGCGCGGCGCCGCCCGACCGGTTCCGCGGGCTCCGTCGGCTCCGCCGGTTCCGCCTGCTCGGCGTGGTCCGTCATGGCCTGGCTCCCTTCCGTATCTGGGCCGTGTCCGGGCCGGCCCTTCGGTGCCGGCGCGCCATGGAGGTCCGTGGCTGGGGTCCGGGGCGGCTCAGGTCACCGGACTGCTTTCGATCAGGTCGCGGAACGCCGCCTCGAAGGCGCCCAATGCCGTGGCCACATGGGGCAGTTCCAGCGGATCCGGCGTCTGGAGCGCCCGTAGCCGCGACTCCTCCGCCGCGCCGAGCAGCGGCAGGGTCGCCAGCCGGAGCCGCAGGGTGTGCGGGGGGTCGCCGAAGCGGTGGCCCCCGGCCACGCTCCGGCCGATCCGCCGCACCAGCTCGCGCTCCAGCTCCACCGAGTCGGTGATGCCACGGGCGGCGAGCACCCCGCGCAGCTCGTCGAGGTCGGCGTAGAGGTGCCGGCCGGCCTGCGGTGGGCGGGCCAGCGCCCCGACGGCGGTCAGCGCGCGGTAGGCGGCCGCGGCCACGGCCCCGTGCGCCCGGACGGCGGCGGCCAGCCGGTCCCGTACCGGCTCGGGCTCGTCGAGGGCGTACGCGGCGGCCGCCGCGATGGGCGCGGGCAGCCCGGACCGTACGGCGGTGAGCAGCGACAGCACCCGGCCGCGCAGCTCCGCCCCGCGCTCGGTCGCGGGGAACCGGGCGATCGCGGCGGGCCAGCCCGCCGGGGTGAAGGCGCCCGCCAGATCGGAGAGCACGATCACGTTCTCGGGGGACATCTCGGCCGGGCTGAGCAGCACCGTGCCCCGCGGATGGTGGACGGTGTCCCGCCAGGTCTCGTCGCTGACGATCAGCAGCCCCTCGGCCACGGCCGCCTCGCACACCTCGTGCAGCAGCTCGGGCGGGGCCACGGTGCCGGTGGGGTCGTCGGCCGCCGACAGCAGCAGGACCCGGGGCACCCCGCCCTCGGCGCGGATCCTGCGCACGATCTCCAGCAGCGCGAACGGATCGGGCAGCCCACCGCATTCGGCCGGGACGGGCGCGTGGTGGGCGCGCCGGTCCACCAGCCGCACCAGCGGCGCGTACCAGGCGGCGCAGGGGCGGGGCAGCAGCACATCGCCGCCGGGGGCCGAGGCGAGCAGCGCCAGCAGCAGCGGCTCGGCGCCGGGGGCGATCACGACATGCTCAGGGTCGGTCCACAGCCCGCGCCGCGACCAGTAGCCGCAGGCCGCCGAGCGCAGCCCGGCCGAGCCGCCGACCGGGCCCGGCGCGGTGTGGCCGGCCGCCGAGACGAAGCTGTCGAGCAGCTCCGGGAGGACCGGCAGTCCGCCGTCGTCCCGGTCCGCCGGTGCCGGAGCGGTCCACTGCCGCTGCATTCCGTCCACACCTCCGCCCGTGTCCGGCGGGGTCACCGCCCACGTATGTCCACCTTCGCAGATCTCCGGCGCCGTTTCGCGGAAGGGGCCCGGGGGACCCGGGCGCCATGACAGCGACGCCGGAACAACACGATGTGGTGGCCCTGCTCACCGCGGACCACCGCACGGTGCGCGACCTCTTCGAGGGGTACCGCGCCGCCACCGACCCGGAGCGGCGGCGGCAGCTGGTCGACCGGATGACGGTGGCGGTGGTGCGGCACTCCGTGACCGAGGAGGTCCATCTGTACCCCACGGTCCGCAAGGCGCTGCCGAACGGCGACCGGATCGCCGACGAGGAGATCGAGGAGCTGACCGAGGCCGAGCGGATCCTGTCCGACCTGGACGCCGTGGACCCCCGGGACCGGCGGTTCGACCCGCTGGTCCGGGAGCTGATGGACGTGGTGTCCATGCATATCCGCGGCGAGGAGGACCTGGTCTTCCCCGAGCTGCGGGAGCGGCTCACCCCCGAGGAGCGGATGGCGCTGGGCCTGCGGGTCGGCGAGGCGGCGGCCGCGGTGCAAGGGGTGCCCCCGGTCAGCCCGGAAGGTCCCGGTCCGGGCCGGACGCTGGCCGATCGGGTCCGGGAGCGGCTGACCGGCCGAACTCGATGAGGTTCCGCTCCAGACCGCGGCCGCGGGTGCGCACCACGGTCTCGGCGAGCTCCGCCAGCTTGCGGTTGGTCCGCTGGGAGAGCCGGCGCAGCAGGTCGAACGCCTGGTCCGGGTCGCAGCCCAGGACGTACATGACGATTCCGCACGCCTGGTCCACCACCGGCCGGCTGCGCAGCGCCGTGTCCAGCTGGTCGACCTGGACCAGGGCGGCCCGGTAGAGCCGGTCGCGGGCCATGCTCTCGGTGGCCAGGTCGCCGAGCAGCCCGGTGGCACCCTGGGCGGCCCTCCTCAGGGGCCCCGGGCGCAGCCCGTAGACCGAGACGGTCACGGTGAGTCCGTCGCAGGCGAAGGGCAGGGTGGCGGAGGACCGGATGCCCGCGTCCAGCGCCCGCGCGCGGTAGCGCGGCCAGCGGTCGTCGTGGAGCAGATCGTCGGCGCCCGCCGGGCGGCCGCTGTTCAGCGCCGCGAGGATCGGGCCCTCCCCCACCCGCAGCTGGACCGACACCAGCGCGGACAGGTCGGGGTGGGTGGCCGCCGTGGTCCGGTCGGCGTCCACGCCGCCGGGGGGCTCCTCGGCGAGTACGGCGGTGGCGGTGGCCCCGCAGCTCTCGGGCGTGCCCGCGGCGGCCTGTTCCGCCAGTTCGGCCAGACCGCGCCCGAGGGAGGGTGCGTCGGGCTGGAAGGCCGCGCGGATGTGCGTACGGTCGGTCATCGCCGAGTTCACTCCTTTCGCTCCGGTGCGATGTGCTGTCCGGCCCCGTCCTTCCGGGGCCCCGATTTTTTCGGGTCTCCACGTCCTTGAGTGGAAAACACCACCCGTGCGGCCCTGTGAGTGCGGTCAGGCTACGGTGTGCCCATGCCAGAGGCGCAGGAGTTTGGTGCGGAGCTCACGGACTTCCGCAGACGGGTGGAAGAGTTGCGGACCGCGCGGGCACTGCCCTCCCAGGAGCGGCCTTCCCTGCTGGACGCCGCTCTCTTCGAACTCCAGCATGTGGTGGACGTGCTGTGGCCACGGTACGAGGAACTGACGGCCGCCTCGCCCCGCAGCCCCGGCGGCGGCCGGGGCGACCCGCAGGAACAGCAGCTGCTGCGGGCGCTGTTCCAGCGGCTGCCGATCGCCACGGTGCTGCTGGACCGCGACGCCGTGGTGCGGCGCATGAACTTCACCGCCACCCAGTTGTTCCACACCCGGGCCGGATACGCCACCGGTCGCCCGCTCACCGCCGCGCTGCGGCGCGACGGGCAGGCGGCGCTGCGCTCGCAGGTCGCCGCGGTCGCGCGCGGCGAGGGCGACCGCAGCCTGACGGTGTGGCTGTCGCAGCCGCCCATCCACGGTGAGGTGCGGGTGACCCTGGCCGCGCTGCGGCCACCGGGCGAGCCCCATCCGGCGGTGCTGGCGGCGTTCCAGCCCGGGATGGCCGGCCCGTCGGCGGACGAGGGGGCGGCCGGGGCGTGGGCCCAGGAGTCCCGGCCGGATCTGGGCGAGGTGTCCCGCCATGCCGAGCTGCTGGACCTGGTGGACGACATGACGGCGGCGCTGCTGAGGGTGGACCCGGCCGGGGACGGCCCGGAGGCGGCGCTGACCGCGGCCGCGGAGGTGCTGCACGGCCGGTTCGCGGACTGGGTGATCGCCGACCTGGCCCCGGAGGCCGGTCCCGGCAGCCCGCGCCGGGTGGCGGCCCTCGGCCCGCGGGACGCGGTGGGCGACCGTACGGCGTCCCTGGCCGAGCAGGATCCGGCCGACTGCCCCCTGGTGATGGTCGCGCTGCACGACGGCGCCTCCACGCTGCGGGTGAGCCCGGTCGACGCCGACGCCTTCGGCCGGGACACGACGGGCGCTCCGGTGCTGGTGCGGGAGGAGGTCACCTCGCTGCTGTGCATACCCCTGCGCGCGGGCGCGGGCGCGGGCCCGGTCCTGGGGGCACTCACGCTGTTCCGTACGGGCAGGCGGGGTGCCTTCGAGATGGCGGAGGCGGGCGTGGCGGACCGGATCTCCCGCCATGTCGCCCTGGCCATGGCGCGCACGGCCGAGCGCGCCCCGGCCCCCGGGGCGTGAGCCGGCCGCGGCCCCCGCTCAGGCCGCACCGGAGCCCACCTGCCCGCCCAGCCGAGCGCAGACGTCGCTGAGCGGGCGGGACACCCGCGTCTGGGAGCCGCCGGGCCGGTCGGCGATCCGGAGCACAGAGGGCGCGTGCCCGTCCCGGACCGGATCAAACGAGGTTTCCTTCCCCTGGCCCCGGTTACTCGTCGCATCCGCCGGTATCCGCGCTCGAGGAGGGCCCATGACCGAGTACGGCTACTTCCTGGCCGCCGAAGAACACGGGCCCGCGGACCTGGTCGAGCAGGCCCGGATGGCGGAGCAGGCCGGTTTCAGCCATTTGTGGATCTCGGACCACTACCACCCCTGGAACGACGCCCAGGGCCAGAGCTCGTTCGTCTGGTCGGTGATCGGCGCCCTCGCACAGGCCACCAGCCTGCCCGTGCAGACCGCGGTGACCTGCCCCACCTTCCGTATCCACCCCGCCATCGTGGCCCAGGCCGCCGCGACCAGCGCGGTGCTGCTGGAGGGCCGCTTCCGGCTGGGTGTGGGCAGCGGCGAGGCGCTGAACGAGCATGTGCTGGGCGACCGCTGGCCGCCCGCGCCGATCCGGCTGGAGATGCTGGAGGAGGCCGTGATGGTGATGCGCCAGCTGTTCGAGGGGCGCCGCGTCATCCATCACGGCAAGCACTACACGGTGGAGAACGCGCGGCTGTACACCGTGCCCGAGGAGCCGGTGCCCATCGACATCGCGGCCTTCGGATCGGCCGCCGCCGCGCTGGCCGGACGGGTCGGTGACGGCTTCATCACCATGACCCCGGACGCGGAGCTGGTGGCGCGGTTCCGGCGCGGCAGCGGCGCCGGGGGCAACAGCAAACCGGCCCGCGGCGGCCTGAAGGTGGCTTACGGCCCGGACCCCGACGAGGCGCTGCGCACCGCCCACCGGCTGTGGCCGACCGAGGGGCTGCCCGGCGAGGTGCTGTCGACGCTGACCACCCCGGGCCAGTTCGAGCAGGCCGCCCGGCTCGTCACCCCCGAGCGAATGGCCGAGGAAGTGGTCTGCGGGGATGACGCGGAGGCGCACGTGGCCGCGCTGAACGCGTACGCGGAGGCCGGGTTCGACACCGTCTACGTCAATCAGATCGGCCCCGACCAGCGCGGATTCTTCGACTTCTACCGCACCAAGGTGCTGCCGCAGGTCGTGGGTTGACAGCGATCGCCGACCGGTTGACAGCGATCGCCGGGAAGAGCGATCGCCGAGAGGAGCGATGACCCACCATGACCATGAAAGTGGCCGACTACATCCTCGCCCGACTGTCGGAGTGGGGTGTCGAGCATGTGTTCGGCTACCCGGGGGACGGAATCAACGGCCTGCTCGCCGCATGGGGGCGGGCCGAGAACGAGCCCCGGTTCATCCAGGCCCGGCACGAGGAGATGGCCGCGTTCCAGGCCGTCGGCTACGCCAAGTTCAGCGGCCGTCTCGGCGTCTGCGCGGCGACCTCAGGACCCGGCGCGATCCACCTGCTGAACGGGCTGTACGACGCCAAGATGGACCACGTCCCGGTGGTGGCCCTGGTCGGCCAGACCCATCGCAGCGCGATGGGCGGCTCGTACCAGCAGGAGGTGGATCTGCACAGCCTCTTCAAGGACGTGGCCTCCGACTTCCTGGAGACGGTCACCGTCCCCGAGCAGCTGCCCAACGTCCTGGACCGGGCCATCCGCACCGCCTACGCCCGCCGCGCCCCCACCGCCGTGATCATCCCGGCGGATGTGCAGGACCTCGACTACTCCGCGCCCACCCATGAGTTCAAGATGGTGCCCTCCAGCCTGGACCGCAGCGGCTGGTCCGCGGTGCCCTCCGGCAGCGCGGTGGAGCGGGCCGCGGAGGTGCTGAACGCGGGCGAGCGGGTGGCGATCCTCGTCGGCCAGGGCGCGGCCGGGGCGCGCAAGGAGGTCCAGCGGGCGGCCGAGACCCTCGGCGCCGGGGTCGCCAAGGCGCTGCTCGGCCTGGATGTGCTCAGCGATGAACTCCCCTATGTCACCGGGTCCACCGGGCTGCTGGGCACCCGGCCCTCGTACGAGCTGATGCGGGACTGCGACACCCTGCTGACCATCGGCTCCAGCTTTCCGTACAGCCAGTTCCTGCCGGAGTTCGGCAAGGCCCGCGGGGTCCAGATCGATCTCGATCCGCACATGATCGGGATGCGCTATCCGTACGAGGTCAATCTGGTCGGTGACGCGCGCGAGACCCTGCTGCGGCTGCTGCCGCTGCTGGAGCGCAAGGAGGCGCGGGACTGGCAGGAGGAGATCGTCGCGGGCGTACGGCGCTGGCGCGAGGTGATGGGCTCCCGCGCGGAGGTGTCCGCCGACCCGATCAACCCCGAGTACGTGGCCCACTGCCTGGACCCGCTGCTGCCCTCGGACGCCATCGTCACCTGCGACTCCGGCTCCGTCGCCAACTGGTACGCCCGCCACGTGCGGATGCGCGGCGAGATGCGCGGCTCGCTGTCGGGCACGCTGGCCACGATGGGCTGCGGGGTGCCGTACGCGATCGGCGCCAAGTTCGCCCACCCGGACCGGTTGGCGGTGGCGCTGGTCGGGGACGGCGCGATGCAGATGAACGGCCTGGCCGAGCTGATCACCGTGGCCAAGTACCGCCGGCTGTGGGACGACCCCCGGCTGGTGATCGCCATCTGGAACAACCAGGACCTCAACCAGGTCACCTGGGAGATGCGGGCGATGGGCGGGGCACCGCAGTTCCCGCCCTCGCAGGCGATCCCCGACGTCTCCTACGCGCGGTTCGCCGAATCGCTCGGCATGACCGGCATCCGGGTGGAGAAACCCGAGCAGGTCGAGCGGGCGTGGCGCGAGGCGCTGAGCGCGGACGGCCCGGCCGTCGTGGAGTTCCTCACCGACCCGGACGTCCCCCCGATCCCGCCGCACGCCACCCGCGAGCAGATGGCGGCCACGGCCGAGTCGATCATCAAGGGCGACCCGGACCGGGCGGGCATGGTCCGCCAGGGCCTTAAGGCGAAGGCGCGGGAGTTCCTGCCGCACCGGAAGAAGACGTCGGACGACGCCTGACGCACCTGATGTTCCCGTTTCGACCCCGTCCGCGCTGGCTACCCGCCGCACCGGACGGGTGCGATACCCGGCCCGGAAGAGACCAGAAGGAAGAGACCGGAAGGACGTGAGCAGCAATGAAGGTCGCCTTTCTCGTCGCCCCGGAAGGCGTGGAACAGGTCGAGCTGACCGACCCCTGGCAGGCGGTCCGGGACGCCGGGGGCACCCCGCGTCTGGTGTCCACCAAGCCCGGCCGTATCCAGGCGTTCGACCATCTCGACAAGGCGGACACCTTTGAGGTCGACCAGGTCGTGAAGGACGCGACGGTCGAGGAGTACGACGCCCTGGTGCTGCCCGGCGGGGTGGCCAACCCCGACTTCCTGCGCCTGGACCGCAAGGCCGTCGCCTTCGCCAAGGGCTTCTTCGACGCGGGCAAGCCGGTGGCCGCGATCTGCCACGCCCCCTGGACGCTGGTGGAGGCCGATGTCGTACGCGGCCGCACCCTGACCTCCTGGCCGAGTCTGCGCACCGACATCACCAACGCCGGCGGGACCTGGGTGGACGAGCAGGTCAAGGTCTGCACCGGCGGCCCCAACGCCCTGATCACCAGCCGTAAGCCGGATGATCTCAAGGCGTTCCGCGAGGCGTTCCTGGAGGAGTTCGCGAAGACGACGAAGGGATCGGCACGATGACGGAGGACCGCAAGGAGCGGCAGCGCGACATGTACCGCGCGCCCGACCCCGCCGAAGGGCCGCTGACCACCGACCAGGGCGTGGCCGTCGACCACACCGATGACTCCCTCACCGTGGGCGAGCGCGGCCCGACCCTGATGGAGGACTTCCACTTCCGCGAGAAGCTGACCCATTTCGACCATGAGCGCATCCCGGAGCGGGTGGTGCACGCGCGGGGCGCGGGCGCCTACGGCTACTTCGAGCCGTACGAGTCCTGCGCGGAGTTCACCCGCGCCGCCTTCCTCCAGGATCCGTCCGTGCGCACCCCGGTCTTCGTGCGGTTCTCCACCGTGCAGGGCCCCCGGGGCTCGGCGGACACGGTGCGGGACGTACGGGGCTTCGCGACGAAGTTCTACACCTCGGAGGGCAACTACGACCTGGTCGGCAACAACATGCCGGTCTTCTTCATCCAGGACGGGATCAAGTTCCCCGACTTCGTGCACGCGCTCAAACCGGAGCCGCAGAACGACATCCCGACCGGCGCCTCCGCCCATGACACCCTGTGGGACTTCGTCTCGCTCCAGCCCGAGACCATGCACATGATGATGTGGCTGATGTCGGACCGGGCGATTCCGCGCAGCTACCGGATGATGCAGGGCTTCGGGGTGCACACCTTCCGCTTCGTGGACGCCCAGGGCCACGGCACCTTTGTGAAGTTCCACTGGAAGCCGAAGCTGGGCGTCCACTCGCTGGTGTGGGACGAGGCGCAGGAGTGCGCGGGCCGCGACCCGGACTTCAACCGGCGCGATCTGTGGGAGGCGATCGAGGCGGGTCAGTACCCCGAGTACGAGCTGGGGGTGCAGCTGATCCCGGAGGAGGACGAGTTCAACTTCGAGGTCGATCTGCTCGACGCCACGAAGATCATTCCGGAGGAGCAGGTGCCGGTGCGGCCGATCGGCCACATGGTCCTGAACCGCAACCCGGACAACTTCTTCGCGGAGACCGAGCAGGTGGCCTTCCACACCGCCAACGTGGTCCCCGGCATCGACTTCACCAATGACCCGCTGCTGCAGGCCCGCAACTTCTCGTATCTGGACACCCAGCTGATCCGGCTGGGCGGGCCCAACTTCTCGCAGCTCCCGGTCAACCAGCCGGTCACCCCCGCCCGGACCAACCAGCGGGACGGCTACCACCAGACCGCGATCCACCGCGGCACCAACTACTCCCCCAACTCCCTCGGCGGCGGCTGCCCGGCCCTCGCCGGAGCGGACGGCTACGCCTTCTCCCACTACGCGGAGCGGGTCGAGGGCCACAAGATCCGCAAGCGGAGCGAGTCCTTCAAGGACTTCTACAGCCAGGCCGCGCTGTTCTGGAACAGCATGAGCGACTGGGAGAGGCGCCATATCGTCGACGCCTTCCGCTTCGAGCTGGGCAAGGTCGGCGCGGTGCATGTGCGGGAACGCACGGTCGAGCAACTGGCCCAAGTCGACTACGACCTGGCCTCGCAGGTGGCCCAGGGCATCGGCGTGGCACTGCCGGAACCCGGCGCCAACAACCACAAACCCCAGGCCTCGCCCGCGCTGAGCATCGAGAACCTCCAGGGCGACGGCTCGATCCGCACCCGCCAGATCGCGGTACTGGTCATGGACGGCGTGGACACCGGCCAGCTCACCCAGGCCCAGGAGGCCCTCACCGCCCAGGGCGCCATCGTCGAGGCCCTCGCCCCGCACGACGGCAAGGTCCTCGGCGCCGACGGCAACGGCTACGCGGTGGACCGCGCCCTCCCCACGGTCGCCTCCGTCCTCTACGACGCCGTCCTCCTCCCCGGCGGCCCCACCGGCACCCCCGGCCTGGCCTCCGACAACGAGGCCATGCGCTTCGTCCGCGACACCTACCGCCACGGCAAACCCATCGGCGCCCTCGGCTCCGGCGTCGGCATCCTCTCCTCCCTCGCCCCAGAAGGCCTCCACATCGCCTCCGGCCACGGCCACGTCTGCACCGACCGCGGCGTCGTCACGGACACCACGACGGGCACGGCAAGCGAGGAATTCACCCAAGCCTTCACCGAAGCCATATCCGCCCACCGCCACTGGGACCGGCCGAGGGTCCGCTGCTGAATTCCGCGGGGCGCGGTGGGCCGATACGCGGGTGGGGGTGTGGGCGGAGGC
>NZ_JBHYVB010000260.1:0-13500 GCF_042750115.1 Streptomyces sp. NPDC059455 | reverse complement strand
CCCCGGGGTCCAGGGGCGAAACCCCTGCCACGGCGCGGAGCCGCATATCGTCAGGTATCGGGAAGGGGCGGGAAGGGGAAAGAACCGCCGGACACCCCCTGAGGCAGGCCCCCACCCCGCTACGGCAGCAGCCGCGTCGTGGTCGGCGGCAGGCCGAACTCCCCCGCGGCCGCCGTCCGCAGATGCTCCAGCATCACCCGGCGCAGCTCCCGCGCGGCCCGGGGCGGGGCGACGTCCTTACGGTGGGCGACGGCGATGGTGCGCTGCATGTCGTGACCCGCGAACGGCGTGATCCGCAACCCGGACCGGGCCGCCACCATCCCCGGCAGTACGGCGATGCCGAGCCCGGCCCGTACGAAGCCCAGCACCGCGTCCATCTCACCGCCCTCGACCGTGAACGACGGCTCGAAACCGGCCGCCCGGCAGGCCGCCGTGGTGAATTCCCGCAGGTCGTAGCCGCGCCGGAACATCACCATCGGCCGGTCCCGCAGATCCTCGACCTGGATCCGGCGGCGCCGGGTGGGCGGTGGGGACGCGGGTGAGGAGGCCACCACCAGCTCCTCCCGCAGCAGCTCGGTGGCGGCGAGGGCGGGGGCCTGGCCGAGCACCGGGGCGATGATCAGCGCGAGGTCCAGCTCGCCCGCGGAGAGCGTGCGGACCAGGTCCTGGGAACCGCCCTCGTCCACGATCAGCTCGATGCCCGGGAACTCGTCGTGGAAGCGGCGCAGCACATCGGGGACGAAGCTGGCGCACAGGCTCGGCGTGGCCCCCAGCCGTACCCGGCCGCGGCGCAGCTGGGCGACCTCCTGGACCTCGCGGTGCGCGGTCTCGGTGTCGGCGAGGATCTGGCGGGCCAGTGGCAGCAGGGCCTCCCCCGCGTCGGTGAGGGCGATGTTGCCGCGCGCCCGGTGGAAGAGATCGGATCCCAGCTCCCGTTCGAGGGCGCGGATCTGCTGGGACAGCGAGGGCTGGGCGACATGCAGGAGCTCCGCGGCGCGGGTGAAGTGCCGGGTCTCCGCGACGGTGGCGAAATAACGCAGCTGATGCAACTGCACACCACGATGATAGGCACCGGCTATGGACGTCTCGCCACGGCGTGTCCACGACGTATGGGCCCCTCTCGGGGAAGCTCCCTCGGGGCGGGGAACTCAGCACGGCTCTGGGAACTCAGCACGGCTCTGGGAACTCAGCACGGCTCTGGGAACTCAGCACGGCTCTGGGAACTCAGCACGGCTCTGGGAGGTAAAGCAGGGCGCCACCCGGCGACCGGCCTCCAGGAGGGCGGCCGCCGCCGGGTGACGACATGCGCCCTACTGGTGGGCGACCAGCGCCCGCATCCCCGGGCTACAGGATTCCAGCAGCGAGGTGAGCTCCTCCTCGGCCAGCTTGCTCGCCGCGCCGGGCCGGCCACCGTCGAGGTGGGCGATGGACGCGTCCAGCCAGTCGCGGTGCGGTTCCACCCCGATGAACTCGGCGAGCCGGATCAGCTCCTTCTCCGGCTCCTCCAGCAGGCTCTCGTACGACAGCGCGGTGCACTGCTCCGCCGGGACCTCGTCCAGCTTCTTCAGACCGTCGACGATCGTCTCGGACCACAGGGTGCCGAACGCGCCGATCGGGATGGGACGGTCCCACACCAGCGCCGGGTCGTAGCGGTCGCTCAGCAGCGGGGCCAGGTCGGGCGGGAGCTGGGCCGCGTGCTGCGGCGTCAGCTGCCTCGGGGTCTCGAGACCGCAGCGGATGGCCATCTCCCACAGCATCGGGATCATCCGGAAGCTGAAGTGGCGGCTCATCGAGACGGCACAGTCGGGGCCCTGGCGGTGGAGGTGCACGAAGCGGGCCTCGGGGAAGGCGCGGTGCATCTCGGGTACGCGGCCGATGGACAGGCCGGTGCGCTCGACGACGGCTCCGGGGTTGCCGAACCGTGCGCCGAGGGTGGCGAAGAGGGCCGTCCAGTGGTCCGCCGGACGGCGGGTGGGCCAGGTGGTGACCTCGGCCGCCAACTCGTCGAAGAGCGCGTCGGGGTCGTCGGTCAGATGGGGCAGCACCATGACGCTGATGGCCGGGATACCGGTGGTCTCCGCGTCGAACCGCCGCTTGGGCATCCTGTGGTAGAGGAACTCGGGCGGGATGGCGCCATTCTTGATCATGCTATTGGTGACCACATTGGGCCGGGACAGAAATCCCCAGAAATCCGCACCGCTCAGCGGAGCCTCGTCCAGTACCTCCGAGTCGGGAATACTGGCAAACAATTCATTGATGCTGAGGACATCCGGATGAATATTGATGATCTGAGACAGAGCCGTCGAACCGCACCGTCCGGTGCCGACGACAAATGTCAACTTCTGGTTGACCACGCGCACTTCCTCCCGTTTCTCGCTCGGACAACTAGTTGTTTCCCCAGTAGCCGTTCCCATAGTGGCCCATGACACACCGCGGTCGATTCAGTGGCCGCGGCGATGCTAATGGATGCCCGGGGCGACGATGACTCCGACCATGGAACAGGGGAAACACACACAGCGGGATGCGAGGGAGGGAACTCAAGGTTCAGCTGTTTCCTACACTTTTGCGCAACTTTCACATCCAACAGGAGGTTACCTTCAGAAACCCCCCAACTACCAGCGACGAAGCCCGATCTGAGAGTCGGCTCCGGACTTCACAACTCACCCCTGGGGACGAAACCGTAATCGAACAGTTTCTCCCGTGACGAGACGGTCATCTTTTCGTACCAACGGCACTGCTAGAGTGCGCATCCACCCCATACCCGTGACCCCGGGTTGGCATGCCCAACCAGGCCGGGTGGGGCGGGGAACATGCGACACAACCATGCGACATAACGCAGAGCAGCGATGCCGCCGCACAGGGTGCAGCAACGGAAGGGATGAGGGGACCCGAACAGCGGCACGGTATTTTCAAATCTCGGGGGACGATGCATTACCAGGTGCGCCATGCACGGTGATTCGCTTTCAAGACCCCTGCGCACACGGAAAATCGGGGAAGGTGTTTCGTACGTGTTGGTGGAGCGCGATCAGGAGATAGCCCGGCTCAATCGGCTCCTCTTCGAGGGCGCCCGCGAGGGAAGCCGGCTCGCCGTCATCAGCGGCGCCGTGACATCGGGAAAGACCGCACTTCTGCACACCATGACGGATACGGCGGGCGGGCGCGGCGTCCGAGTACTGCCCGCGGTCGCCTCCGCCTCGGAGCAGAAGTTCCCCTACGCCGTGCTCGAGCAGCTCTACCAGGGCATGCCGGCCCATCTGCAGCGCTCCCGGCCGAGCCCCGGCCTCGAGGCGCTCCGCGACCCGAACGGCCCGGACCGGGCCGAGCTCCCGCTGCTCCAGGACTTCCACCGCACCCTCGACGAACTGACCGGCGACGCCCCCCTGTTGATCGCCATCGACGATGTCCAGTTCGCCGATCTGCCGTCGCTGCGCTGCCTGGCGTACGGCATCCGCCGCTGCCGCTCGGAGGCGCTGTCCGTCGTGGTGAGCCGCGGCGCGCTGACCGGCCCCGCCGCCACCGCCCTGGACGAGCTGCTGCACGAGCCGAAGGTGTGCCACGTCCGGCTCGCCCCGCTCACCATTCCGGGCGTCTCCACGCTGCTGACCGAGGAGTTGGGCACCGAGGAGGCCGGGCGGCACGCCGCCGCGTACCACGAGATGACCGGCGGCAATCTGCTGCTGCTGCGCGGACTGCTGGACGACCGGTTCTCCCGCCTCACCCGCGGCCCCCTCGACCCCGCGCCCGGCACGGACGCCCCGGTGGCCGGGGAGCTGTTCCGGCAGGCGGCGCTGTCCTGCGTCTACCGCGGCGGCCCGGCCCACCGCCGGGTGGCCCACGGGATCGCGCTGCTGGGTGACGCCACGTCCGTTCCCCTGCTGAGCAGGCTGATCGAGGTCGAGGAGCGGCTGGTCCGGCAGTCCCTCGCACTGCTCACCGAGGTCGGGATCCTGCACGGCGGGCGGTTCCGCAGCGACGCGGTGCGCACCGTGCTCCTGGACGACCTGGAGCTGCACGAGCTCGGTCCGCTGCACCACCGGGCCGCCCGGCTGCTGTACGAGGAGGGCGCCGACCCCGTCGACGTGGCCCGCCATCTGCTCAGCCACGAGGCACCCGCGCCGGTCGAGGAGTGGATCACACAGGCGCTGTGCGACGCGGCCGTGCACGCCATCGCCGCGGACCGCCGCGAACTGGCCATGAACTGCCTCCAGATGGCCGACCGCTACACCACCGACGAGCGCGAGGCGCTTCAGCTCCAGGCCACGATGGTGCAGGCCATGTGGCCGTTCAACCCGCTGTCCCAGATGCGGCGGCTGCAGTCGCTGGCCGGTCCGGCGGGCAGCGGGCTGCTGCCCGCCCCCGAGACCATCCCGGTCGTCATCGGGCTGCTGGGGCTGGGCCGGATGGACGAGGCGGCCGCCGCGCTGAAGCAGCTCAGCCGGGCCGCCGCCGAGCACCCGGGCACCGAGCTGGACACCGGGCTGCGCGCCATCCGGCTCGCCCTGTCCTCCACCTACCCCGACCACCCCGAACTGTGGCCCTTCCTGGACCAGGAGGACGATGACGGCCCGTGGGACGTCCCGCTGTCGCCGGACCAGACCCCGGAGTCGCCCCATCTGACCGCGTTCCGCGCGCTGCGGACCGTGCTGAGCCACGGGGTCGACGAGCGCGCCGTACGAGCCGCGGAGCGGGTGCTGGAGACCGTGCGGCTCTCCGACCGGACGATGCTGACGGTGCACGCCGCGCTCCAGACGCTGGTGTACGCCGACCGCCACGCCACCGCCACCACCTGGTGCGACCGGCTGATCGAGGAGACCTCGGAGCGCGGCGCCAAGGCGCTGCTGGCCTATTTCTGCGTGCTGCGGGCCCAGATCGCGCTGCGGGTGGGACGGCTGCGGGACACGGTCCGGTACGCGGAGCGGGCGCTGGAGGAGCTTCCGGCGCGCGGCTGGGGCGTCACCGTCGGCATGCCGCTGGGGATGCTGGTCAACGCGCACACCGCGATGGGCAACCATGACGCGGCGGCCGAACTGCTCGCCCGCCCGGTGCCGGACGAGATGTACCGCAACCGCTTCGGGCTGCACTACCTCTACGCACGGGCCCGGCACCAGCTGGCCACCGGCCGGCAGCACGCGGCCCTCACCGACTTCCGCGCCTGCGGCGAGAAGATGGCCGCCTGGGGCCTGGACTCCCCCGCCACCCTGACCTGGCGGCTCGGCGCCGCCGAGACCTGGCTGACGCTCGGCGGCCAGGAGCGCGCGGCGCGGCTGGCGGAGGAGCAGCTGGAGTTGGCCGGGGAGTCGTCCTCGCGCACCCGGGGCGCCGCGCTGCGGGTCCTGGCCGCCACCCGGCCGCGACACGAGCGCATCGCGATGCTGCAGCAGGCGGTGGGGGTGCTCCAGGCGAGCGGCGGCTGGTACGAGATGGCGCGGGCGCTGGCGGACCTGGCGGAGGCGCACAAGCACCTCGGCGATCTGGACACCAGCCGGCTGATGACCCGTCGGGCCCTGCGGCTCGCGGACAGCTGTGGCGCCGATGAGCTGTCCCGCTCGTTGCAGCGCACTCCGGCCCGTTCGGCCCTGTCGGAGGCGGCCCGTACCGGAGAGGATACTGCCGCCTTTTCCGAACTCTCCGATGCAGAAAGTCGAGTGGCAGCACTAGCAGCTTCCGGCTACACCAACCGCGAGATCGCCGCTAAGCTTTTCATCACGATCTCCACGGTGGAACAACACCTGACCCGTGTCTACCGGAAGATCAACATCAGCCAGCGCCGAGAACTGCCCGCGAGCCTGGATTTCGATGTCGCTTACACCGCCTGATCTCCCCGCGAAGCCGCTCGGCCACAACGAGGTTGATGCCATGACGTGCGCCACCGCGTCCGCCACGACGATGCTCGTGCCGGATTTCCCCTTTTCCTACGACCGATGGCTGTCCCATCCAGCAGGTCTGGGCACCCTGCCTGCTGAGATGCACGGGACCGAAGTCGCCGTCATCGGCGGTGGGATGTCCGGACTGACCGCGGCCTATGAGCTTCTACGACTAGGGCTTTCCCCAGTTCTTTATGAAGCGGAGCAACTGGGCGGCCGGATGCGCTCCACGCCCTTCCCCGGTAATCCGGAATACAAGGCGGAGATGGGCGCCATGCGCTTTCCCGTCGCCGCCCGATCGCTGTTCCATTACATCGATCTGCTGGGCCTGTCCACTCGTCCTTTCCCTAATCCTTTGGCGCCGGCCACCGCGAGCACGCTGATCGACCTGAACGGCGGTCAGGACCGGGCGCGCACCGCGGGCGAGCTCCCGGAGGTCTACCAGGAGGTCGCCGACGCCTGGGACAAGGCGCTCCAGGAGCGGGCCGACCTGGCCACGCTGCGGGACGCCATCCAGCGGCGGGACGTCGGCACGCTGAAGACCGTATGGAACTCGCTGGTCAAGGAGTTCGACGACCAGTCCTTCTACGGCTTCCTCGCCACCTCCTCCACCTTCCAGTCGTTCCGCCACCGGGAGATCTTCGGCCAGGTGGGCTTCGGCACCGGCGGCTGGGACACCGACTTCCCCAACTCGGTGCTGGAGATCCTGCGTGTCGTGGTCACCGAGGCCGACGACAACCAGGTGGGCATAGTCGGCGGCTCCTCCCAGGTACCGAACGGGCTGTGGGAGCACCGGCCCGAGACGCTCGCGCACTGGCCGGCGGGTACCTCGCTGGCCTCGCTGCACGGCGGCCGGCCCCGGCCCGCGGTCACCCGGCTGCGGCGGACCGCCGACGGCATCCGGGTGACGGACGAGAGCGGCGAGGAGCGCGAGTTCCCCGCGGTGGTCTTCAGCCCGCATGTGTGGACGCTGCTGAACCGGGTCGACTGCGATGCGACGCTGCTGTCCACTCCGCGGTGGACGGCGGTGGAACGCACCCACTACATGGGCGCGTCCAAGCTGTTCGTCCTGGTCGACCGGCCGTTCTGGCGGGACACCGACCCGGCGACCGGCCACGACGCGATGAGCATGACGCTCACCGACCGGATGCCGCGCGGGGTCTATCTGTTCGACGACGGGCCCGACCGGCCCGGGGTGATGTGCCTGTCGTACACCTGGAACGACGACTCGCTGAAGGTCGCCACGCTCTCGGCCGAGGAGCGGCTGGAGACGCTGCTGACCAAGCTGTCCGCGATCTATCCGGATGTGGACATCCGGTCGCACATCATCGCGGGGCCGCTGACCGTCACCTGGGAGACCGAGCCCCGCTTCATGGGGGCCTTCAAGAACAATCTGCCCGGCCACTACCGCTATCAGCGGCGGCTGTTCACCCAGTTCATGCAGGACGGGATGGATCCGGGGCAGCAGGGCTTCTTCCTGTGCGGGGACGATGTCTCCTGGACGGCCGGCTTCGCCGAGGGAGCGGTGACCACGGCGCTGAACGCGGTGTGGGGCGTGCTCCGCCACCTCGGCGGCACCACCCATCCGGACAACCCCGGCCCCGGTGATCTCTTCGACACCTTCGCGCCGCTGGAGCTTCCGTACGACTGACGGCCACGGCGTCACGCACGGCGTCACGTACAGGGGGAGCCGTCGCGCGCCGTCGGCTCCCCCTGTCATGTCTCAGCCCCGCGCGAGCTGCTCGAGGCGGCGCTTGTCCGGCTTGCCGTTGCGGTTGAGCGGGAAGTTCTCCAGCACCTCGACCCGGTTGGGCTGTTCGTAGACCGGGAGCACCTGGCAGAGCCGCTCCCGCCAGTGCTTGGCGTCCCGCAGCTCCTCGTCCTCCACGAAGAAGACCAGCTGCTCGTCACCGGCGCGGCGCTCGTCGGGGAGCGGCACGATCCGGGTGGAGATCTCGGCGAGGGCGGCCTTCCGCTCGATCAGCTCGGGGTAGAGCGTGTAGCCGGAGCGGTGCACCGCGAACTTCCGCCCCAGGACGAAGAGGTTGTCGTCCCCGTCGAGGTAGCCGAGGTCACCGGTGGACTGCCAGCCGGTGGGCACGGCGTCGATGGTGCCGTCCGCGGCGAGGTGGCCCTCGAGCGCGTCCGGGGTGTCGACCTCGATCTCGCCGGCCTCGCCGGGGGCGGCCGGATGGCCGTCCTCGTCGATGACGCGCAGCTTGATGCCGTCCATGGCCCGGCCGCAGGAGACCGGGTTCTCCAGGGTGGCGAAGGCGATGTTGCCCAGCTCGGTGCTGCCGTAGCTGTCCAGCAGCGGCAGTCCGAATTCGGCCGCGTAGCGCTCGGAGAGCGCGCCGTCCAGCGGTGCGGCGCCCGAGCAGAACATCCGGACGCCCTCCAGCTGAGCCCGCAGCGACGGCTTCCGGCCGACCAGGTTGAGCATGGTGCGGTAGCTGGACGGAGTGGCGTCGATCACCGTGGCGCCGGTCCGTCCGGCCATCTGGACGGCCCGGTCCAGGCGCTTGTACGGGCCGATCACCAGCGAGCAGCGGGTGAGCCAGGCGATGAGCACCATGGACAGCCCGTACTGGTGGGCGAAGGGCAGCAGCGGCAGCAGCACATCGTCCGGCCGGTGCCCGACCTGGGCGGCGTTGCGCTCCAGGTTGGTGAGGAACTTACGGCCGGACTTGACGGCGCCCTTGGGCTCGCCGGTGGAGCCGGAGGTCCACATGATCAGGCCGTCGCGCCGGTCGGCCCAGGCGTCGAAGGACAGCTCCCGGGTGCTGAGCGGGCGCCCGGCGGCCGGGGCGATCAGCTCGTAGAGGTTCACCGTACGGATGTCGTCGTGGATCGGGGCGTCGTCGTCCACGAAGGCGATCGCGGCACCGGTGCGCCGCGCTATCCGCCGGGTCCCGTCCGGGTGCTCCTGCTGGTCGATCAGGACGATGGAGGCTCCCACGTGCATGAGCGCGAACAGCACGCTCACGTAGGCGGCGGAGTTGCCCGCCTTGAAGATGACGCGGTCGCCGTGGGTCACCCCGTGCTCGCGGATCACATCGGCGACGCGCAGCGCGTCCAGCTCGAAGTCGGCCAGGGTCTGCACCGAGTCGAGCGCGTAGATCTTCGCGGTCATCGAACGTACTCTTTTCCTTTTCGCTCAGGAGTACGGGCAGCCCTGGGCGGGTCCCCCTAGGCTCCCTGGTCTTCGGCGCCGGCTTCCCACTCGGCGTCGACGGGGTCTTGGGAGAGCAGCTGGTCGTGCACCAGGTTGACGACCTCTCTCCGGCTCGAGTCGAGGTAGTAGCGGGAACCGGGAAACACCTCGAGGTCGAATCGTCCGCTCGTCCGCCGCCGCCAGGCCCGTACGCCGCGCAGCGGGGTCTTGGGGTCGCCCTCACCGGCGAGGGCGACGATCCGGCAGCCGAGCGCCGGGGGCCCCAGGGTCATGCCCCAGTGCGCGGTCCGGCCGGAGACGAACAGGGTCAGCAGCGGTGTCCCGGTCTCCCGTTCCAGGCGCTCGGCGACGCGGTACGCGAGGTCGGCACCGGCCCGGTGGCCGAAGAAGGCCAGCGGGCGGTCCATCCACTCCCCCAGCGCACCGAAAATCCGGTCCGCGAGGTCGGCGGAGTCGGTCAGCCGCTCGTCGTCCTCGAGCCCGGTATACAGGGGGTACTGGATCGCCAAAACCTCGACCGTGGGCAGCAGAAGCTCGGACAAAGAGAGGTAGTACGCGGTGGAGTGGGCGGATTCCGGGAAACAGATCAGCCGGAAACTGCTCGGAGTTTCCGTTTGCAATATCCGAATAAGGCCCACATCATCGGGCTTGATCTGGCTCAAGGAGTACATCCCCGCGATTGCACTGAGGGGCCGGGCACGAGTGCACGGTGGGGCGCGTCGACCACGCTCGTCCGAGATGCTGACTCCGTGAGGCTATGAGCCCTTCTCCTGGGCCACAACCCCTAGTAACCGCTATTCGAGGTACGCGCTATATGCGGGTACCGCGCCCGTCCCGACGTGGCGCGGGACACAGGTGGGCGCCCCCTAAGGCCCCCTCACCCGTGCCACTACCCCCTAATCTGGGGGCAGTTAGGGGCCAGGAGTCAAGCCGTCGTGTTAAACATGTGCAAAGTAATGGTCTCCTCAAGCCAATTAAATCGGTGCGACGACAGCGATGAACACAACACGTCCTATTGACTTCGCCGTCGTTGTCGACGGCTTGGTCAAGAAATATCCCGGCCGGCCCGTACCGGCTGTCGACAATCTCAGCTTCACCGTCAGGCACGGTGAGGTCTTCGGCTTCCTCGGACCCAACGGAGCGGGGAAGACCACCACCATCGGCATTCTGACCACCCGTGTCGCCCCCACCGGCGGACGTGCCTTCGTACAGGGCGTCGATGTGGTGCGCAGGCCGGCGGTGGCCCGGCAGTCCTTCGCCATCGTGCCGCAGCGCAACAACCTGGACCGGTCACTGACCATCCGTCAGAACCTGACCTTCCACGCCGGCTACCACGGTCTTTCCCGCTCGGAGCGCAACCGCCTGGCGGACGAGAGCCTGGAGTGGGTCGGCCTCGGCGACCACGCCAAGGCCCGGGCGGACCAGGTCTCCGGCGGTCAGGCACAGCGAGTGATGATCGCGCGGGCGCTGATGCACCGCCCCCGGGTGCTGTTCCTGGACGAGCCGGCCACCGGCCTCGACCCGCAGTCACAGATCTTCGTACGCGACCGGGTCGCCGAACTGAAGACCCGTGGCGTCACGGTGGTGATCACCACCCACGACATGGAGGAAGCCTCCAAGCTGTGTGACCGGATCGGCATCGTCGACCACGGCAAGCTGCTCGCCCTGGACACCCCCGAGGCGCTGACCAGCCGGATGAGCAACACCGCGCTGACCGTCACGGTGCGCCCGCCGCACAGCGGGATGAACGGCGTGGTCCACATGGTGCAGGGCCTCGGGGTCGCCGAGCGGGTCGAGGTGCTCAGCGCCGAGGACGAGATGGCCGCAGCCATGGGCGGAGCCGGGGCGATCGACGACGGCACCTTCCGGATGAAGGTCTACAGCAACGCGTCGTCCTCCGTACTTCTGCCCACGGTCATCAAGGCCCTGACCGACACCGGCTGCGAAATCAAGGACCTGAATGTGAGCAAGGCGAGCCTGGAAGACGTCTTTGTCGACCTGACGGGGAAGGAGATGCGATGAGCTCCTCCTCTCGACCCACGTCATCGACGGACGGGACCACGGGGGGCAAGGCCGCGGAGGAGAAGCCCGCGACCGGCGCCGGGGCACCCGCGCACCAGGGCGGCGCCGCCAGGCCCGCCGACCCCAGGACCCCCGCCGCCAGGCCGGACGGGAACGGCGCCGCCGGCCCGCGGGCCGCGGAGCCGAAGTCCCCCGAGGACGACGGCTTCGAGGACACCCGGACGGTGCTCGTCCGGTCCTCCAAGCCGTCCGCCGCGCGCCCGGGCTCCGAGCTCCAGAAGCCCGGCCCGAACCAGCCGGCCAAGCATGAGACCAGGCCGCACGACCCCCGGCCGCATGACCCCCGGCCGCATGACCCCCGCCACCACGAGAGCCGGCCGCACGAGCACCGGCACCACGAGCCCAGGGGCATGGCCGCCCCGCACGGCGGCGGGGACATCGGCGACACCCTGACGCTGGTCATCAAGCCGATACCGGCCCCGTCGGCGACCCAGGCCGCGCAGGACGCCAAGGCCGCGCTGAACGCCATCATCGCGGCGGCCGACGCCCGTTCGCCCCTCGTGGAGCCCGAGCCGGAGCCCGAACTCGAGCTCGAGCTGCCCGACTCCAAGCCCCGCGGCGGGCGCCACCGGCGCCGCGCCAACCGGTGGCGGACGTTCTTCTTCATCCTGTGGCGCGACATCTTCGTCACCGGCCGCGAGATGGGCCCCTTCCTGGGCCAGGTCATCGTGGAACCGTTCTTCATGCTGTTCGTCTTCGGCAAGGTGCTCGGCGAGATCGGCTTCACCCAGCCCGGCTTCCAGCAGGTGCTGCTGCCCGGTGTGGTGGCGCTCAACAGCTTCCTGGTCGCCCTGCAGAACACCGCGCTGCCACTGGCCATCGACTTCTCCTGGACCAAGGAGATCGAGGACCGATTGCTCGCCCCCATCCCGGTCGCCCTGGTGGCCGTGGAGAAGGCGATCTTCGGCGCGATGCGCGGTCTGATCGGCTCGCTGGTCATGATCCCGATCGGTCTCGCGCTGCTGGACGACGTCTCCTGGCCGCTGGAAAAGATGCCGGTGACGTTGGGCATCCTCAGCCTCGGCGGACTCGTCGGCGGCTGTGTCGGCCTCACCCTGGGCACCCTGGCGCCCGCGCGTCACATCTCCATCGTCTTCGCCATGACGCTGACCCCGATCATGTTCACCGGGGCCACGCAGTTCCCGTGGCGGAGCCTGGACACCGTCCGCTGGTTCCAGGTGCTGTGCACCTTCAACCCGCTGACCTACGTCACCGAGGCGATGCGTGGACTGCTGCTGGCTCCCGGGCCGAAGACACCGGAGTCGATCCCGCTGTGGATCTGCTTCTCGGCCATCGGGGCGGCCATCCTGATCTTCGGGATGATCGGTATCCGGGGCTTCAACCGCCGGGCGCAGGACTGAGCCACGGCAGGACTTGAGAGTAAGGCACCACACCATGACGGCATCCGAGCCGACGAAGACAGCCATCGTTTTCCCGGGCATGGGACCCTCCGGCTTCTCCGAGGTGGGCAGGTTCCTCACGCTCGACCCGTTCGCCCGGAAGCGGCTCGCCGAGGCCGACGAGGCGCTGGGCTACTCGGTCTTCGACCGGCTCCGCGACTCCGAGGACGACTACTCCGAGGCCACTCAGATCGCCTTCCTGGTGAACTCGATGGCCTCGGCGGACCGGGCGGAGCAGGAGCACGGACTGGTCCCCGACCTGTGCGTGGGCCCGAGCTTCGGGCAGAAGGCGGCCGCCGCCTACGTCAGTTCGCTACCGTTCCCCGAGGTGGTGCGGCTCACCGCGGAGCTGGCCCGCTGTGAGCACGCGTACTTCGCCGAGGAGCACCAGGACGCGGTCACCCACACCTTCGTCCGCACTCCGCGGGAGAAGCTGACCGAGATCCTCGGCGAACTCGGCGAGCGCGACGAGTGGTACGACTACTCCGGCTATCTCGACGACGGCTTCTTCATGGTGTCGCTGCGCGAGACTGAGCTGGAGTGGTTCAAGAAGGCGATCAGCCAGGCCGGCGGCTACTCCATGTACACCATGGTCCCGGCGGTGCACGCGCCCGCGTTCGCGGAGCTGCGGCGCCGGGCCGCCGAGGAGATCCTGCCCAGGTTCGACATCCTCGACCCGAAGCTGCCCGTGGTCACCGACCAGGACGGCACCATCGTGACCACGGCCGACGAGCTGCGCACGATGCTGCTGGACACCTTCGATCTGCCGATCCACTGGCCGAAGGTGGTGGACACGCTGAAGGGCGCCGGGGTGTCGAAGATGTACATCACCGGGCCGGACAACCTCTTCCACCGGCTGGACCGCACCAAGTCCAACTTCGAGGTGGTGACGGTGGGTCCGGGCAAGCGCTCGCGGCCCGCGCGTAAGCGCTGACGACGGTGTAACGCGCCGCGCGGCCCAGCCCGATCAGGGCCGGGC
>NZ_JBHYVB010000259.1:0-13505 GCF_042750115.1 Streptomyces sp. NPDC059455 | reverse complement strand
TCGTCCAAGCCCCCGACCAGCTGACATCCGCGGCACCCCAGGGGGTGGGGAATTCCCCCGACAAACCCCCTGGGGAATTACGCCGTCGTCGACAGGCAAGGGCGGGCAGCCGGTGTACGCGACGGTGGAGGAGTGGCTGGGGCGGGCGGTCGAAAGCCCCGACCCGGAGACCGTCGTCAGGCGGTATCTCGGCGCTTTTGGCCCGGCGGGCGTCGCCGACCTGCAGAAGTGGTCCGGGCTGACGGGGCTGCGCCAGGTCGTGGCCGGGCTGGGGCTGCGGACGTACCGGGATGATCAGGGACGGGTGCTGTATGACCTGCCGGACGCGGGCCTGCCCGACCCGGATACCCCGGTGCCCGCGCGTTTCGTCGCCGATTTCGACAACCTGGTGCTGTCGCACGCCGACCGGTCCCGGATTCTCGGGGAGGTGGCTCCGGGCCGGGTGATGACGGCCAACGGGATCGTTCGCGGCACGGTCCTGGTCGACGGATTCGTCGGCGGTACGTGGAAGTTCGAGCGGCGGCGAGGTGAGGCGGCGGTGCTGGTCGAGCCGTTCGGGCGGCTCGGGATCGCTGACCGGGAGGCGCTGGAAGCGGAGGGCTCCCGGCTGCTGGCGGCCACCGATCCGCAGGCGTCGGCCCATGCCGTCCGCTTTACAGGTAGTTGAGTTCGGCCCTTGACTCGACTGCATCCGTCAGGCTGCCGGAGCCAGAGAAGGCGCTCCCGCACCGAACACCAGGGACGTGGAGTACGTCGAACCCCTTCGCCCGCGCCGTGTAGGGTAGGCGGACCGACGCGGGGTGGAGCAGCTCGGTAGCTCGCTGGGCTCATAACCCAGAGGTCGCAGGTTCAAATCCTGTCCCCGCTACCAACGCACCGGCCCCCTCGACGCCATGTCGAGGGGGCCGGTTGCGCATCCGGGCACTGCCCTATGTTCGACCGACGCCGAGACACGCACCCCGCTTCGCGAGGTCGACCATCGCGCGGACTTGGCTTGAGGACGCCCTCCAGTGCGAGGACGGGGCCGCGGCGCAGTAACGGTGGGCGGCAGACCCGAACGCCCTGTGCAAAGGTCCGCCGTATATCGCTCACTACGCTCGGGGCCGTGACAATGAATCGGCCAGTGATCGGAGCCACGCCCGCCTCTCTGACATGTCAGCCGCGCCAGGCTGGTCTGCCGGGTGAGAAGGGCACGGGCGCTGCCCCTTCATGGGTGGGCCGGTGCGCCGTGGGTTCGAGGTTCCGGTTGAGTGGGCTGCCGAGGGTGCGGCTGTGCCGCGTACTCCCCGGCACAGTGGTGTCTGTCGACGAGACCGACGCTGTGTGGAATCCGTCTGCGAATGCTGGTTGTGGCCGGTCGGGTCGGGCACATCGTCCGCAAGAGGAGGGCGTGCTCATCCTCGCCCTGGCGTAGATCCTTTGTTCACCGTTCCTGGAGGTACTCCGAGGTCGTCGAGCAGCTGATGCATGACGCGGACTGGTAGGGCCGCGTTCTGTGCCGCACCGGATGCCGCTTCGGGGTCGGCCAGCAGTTCTTGGATGCGTTCGAGTGGCAGGCGCACGTCCCCGCGCGGCGGCATCGCGCACCCGCGCACTGGGGTCACGGCTGAGGCGGTCGATGAGCCCGGCCGGGGCGTCGGGATCGTGCACGGCGAGCAGCCGCACTCCTGGATCGGCGTTGTCTGCGAACCGGGCGAGTCCTTTCCGAGGAAATTGCGGCCTGGCCAGCATGTCGGGGCGGCTGTAGCCATCCCACGTCAGTGCCGTGCGCAGCAGCAGGCCGGGCGGGGCCGAGGGCTGGAACTCGCACAGCATCAGCCGGACAGCGTCGTCTTCATCCTCCGCCAGCTGTTCGACGAGGTCGGAGGGGAGACGCGGGTGGACAGCGGCACTCCGGCGCAGCCAGATATGGGCAGAAGCGGCGGCTTGGCGAACCACCGGCTCACCGCCGGCTAGGACCCAGCCGAGGGGATGCAACCGATCCCGGGGAAGCACCTGGTAATCGATCCTGGCCCGCTGTTGCCCACCACCCTCGGCGCCCACCAGGACAAGGTGCTGCTGCTGGTCAACGTGGCCTCCAAGTGCGGGCTGACCCCGCAGTACGAGGGCCTGGAGCGGTCGCAGCAGCGCTACGCCGAGCGCGGTTTCACCGTGCTTGGCTTCCCCTGCAACCAGTTCGCGGGCCAGGAGCCCGGCACCGGCGAGGAGATCCAGACCTTCTGCTCCACCACGTACGGGGTGTCCTTCCCGCTCCTGGAGAAGATCGAGGTCAACGGCGAGGGGCGGCATCCGCTGTACGCCGAGCTGACGGAGACCGCGGACGCGGCGGGCGAGGCCGGCGACGTCCAGTGGAACTTCGAGAATTTTCCCCCAAAGACGTCTCAGGCTTCCAGAGCGTGGCCGCTCTGTAGCTCCTCGGCGCGCGCCTCCCATACAGGCACCACTTCCACTCGAACCGGCCCCGGACGCTGCGGCTGATGAAGCACCACCCGGCCGGAGGTCCGCCCCGTTCACAAACCCGACGAGCGAACCAACCTCCTGGCCCGGTACACCTAGTACTCCAGCCGGACTTCTCCATTCCTGCTGGTCAGCGGCCTGGGGGTGGGGAGTGTAGCGGGGTGGGAGCGGGTGTGGGGCGGTCTTTGTGTGGCTGTCCCGCGAAGGTGTGGCCGCGCTGCATGCGGTGACGGTGCTTCGGACAGCTCGCGTATGTGATCAACGATGTGCCGACGAGCGTGTGGGAACAGGGACTGGAAGAACTCTTTCTGGGGATCGGGGCCCGTTTCACCCGTGTGGAGCCCCGCCGCCGGATGCGGGACTACGTGCGCGGCCTGCTCGGGCCGGTGGGCCGCAAGAACGGCTGGCAGCTGGCCGAATACGCGGGCCACGCCACCCCGGACGGGCTGCGGCACCTGCTGGCCGGAAGTTGCTGGGATGCCGACGATATCCGCGATGACCTGCAGACATACATCGCCGAACACCTCGGCACCCCCGATGGCGTGCTGATCATCGACGACAGCGGCTTCGGTACCCAGGTGTTCCACGGCGTAGGCGCGCAGGTCGTCGCGGACGGCGTCGGCGTCCCAGCGGGTGTAGCGCAGCAGGCGCTGCATCGGCCCGGGCCGGGCGTGACCGGCCTGTTCGGCCAGCTGCCAGCAGTTCTTCCGCTCGACACCCGACAGCAGCCCGAGCACATAGGCGCGAGCGGTGGCCCGCGGCTCAACTCGGCCGAAGCGTCCCGCAATCTGAGCCATGGCCTGGTCGAACATCGCCCGCCAGTGGACAGGGTCTACGCTATGGCCTGCGGCCACCGCACGATCTTCAGGAGTCCACACAACCCCCGATGATCACGCGGTGGCCGTACCCGTTCCCAGCCGGGTCCACCGCAAGATCGCGAAACCAGACTGGAGTACTAGCTCGAGTGAGCGGTTTACAACTCGGTGACGGTCGTGGTGATCCGTCTATCGCCGCGATGCCCCGACGGCTTCGATCAGGAAGAGTTCAACCAGCTCTCGTTGACGGGCGGGCGTCGCGATGTGCGGTGTGACGACGGCTTGGGCAGACAGGGCATCGATCAAGATGAGCGCCTGATGTGCGGCGATTGCGTCACTGCAATCGCCGGCTGCGCCAGTCTCCTTGCGGGAGTCGGCGATGAGTTGCTCGAGGAGCGGCATCCACTCGTCGACCCGTTCTTTCCGCATGGCGCGGAAGTCCTCATCCGTGGCGGCGAGGTTCCACGCGCTGACCTCGACGCGCGCCTCGAGGAGGCGTTCGTCGTCCAGCGGCAGTGCTTCCAGGATGACGGCGCGCAACGCGTCCACGCCCTTCAGCTCGCGAACACGATCGGCGATCCGCTCACCAGCGCGTGAGTACGCCAGCTCATGCGCGGAGATGATCAGCTCACGCTTGGTGGGGAAGTAGTGCTGAAGCGTCCCCGTCGACCAGCCCGTCTCCGCCGCGATTGCCCGAAGTGTGACGTTTTCCACGCCGACGCGGGCCGTCACCTTCCACACTGCCGGGAGCAACTCCCTTCGGCGGTTGTCGTGATCAACCACTTTCGGCATCGGGCGATTCCTCTCCTCGCGAAACACGTTTGTCATACGGCTGTATTATTTTGGTCGAATGAAATAAAGTACGGTCGCACCATGGTACTTGCAGCTAGCGATCTCGAAATGAGCGCCGCCCTGTCGGCTCGAGCCTCCCAAGTCATCCCCGGCCCGGGTGGTATGTACGGTCACCTCTCGAGGGGCGTGAATCGGCTCACGCCCAACTTCCCTCAGTTCTACGACCGTGGCCTGGGGGCCACCGTCTGGGATGTCGACGGGCGCCCGATCCTCGACGCGATGTGCGCATGGGGGCCGATGGTGCTGGGGTACGCCGACAAGGGTGTGATCTCGGCACAGGAGCGACAGCTCCGCCTCGGTGACACGCTCAACGGGCCGAGCCCCCTGATGGTTGAGCTCGCGGAGCTCCTCGTCGACACCGTCGATCACGCGGACTGGGCTCTCCTCGCCAAGAACGGCAACGACGCTACGGCGTCGGCCGTGCGCATCGCCCGCGCTGCGACGGGGCGGTCGAAGCTGCTCAAGGCCCGCAAGGCATACCACGGTGCGAACGACGCGTTCACGCCGATCCCCGTTGGGGTCGCTCCCGGCGACCGACAGAACATCATCGAGTTCGACTACAACGACCTGAACTCCCTCGAGGCTGCGGCGGAAGTACACGTGGGAGACGTCGCTGCCATCATCGTCACCCCCCATCAACACGACGGCATCGTCCCGCAGGCCGATGTCGACCCCTCCTTCGCCCGTGGTGTGCGAGCGCTCTGCGATCGCATAGGCGCCGTGCTCATCCTCGACGAGGTGCGCACCGCGATGCGGATCGACCTTCGCGGCGCTTGGACTCCGCTCGGGGTCGCCCCCGACATCACCTGCGTCAGCAAGTCGATCGGCAACGGTGCGGCGATCTCGGCCGTGCTCGGTGTCGATTCTCTGAAAGAAGCGGCGGGCTCGATCTACGTCACGGGATCGTTCTGGTTCTCCGCCGCCCCCATGGCAGCGGCCATCGAGACGATAGCTCGCCTGCGCGACAACGACGGCATCGGAGTGATGGTCGCCGCCGGTACCCGCCTGCGCGAAGGCCTGCAGACGGCAGCAGCCAACGAGGGGGTTGGGATCCTGCAGACCGGCCCGGTGCAGATGCCCCTGCTGACCTTCGACGATGACTCGGATCTGAGCAAGGCGTTCCTCTTCGCGTCGGTGGCGCTCGACAACGGTGCCTTCTTCCACCCGTGGCACAACTGGTTCATGTCGACCGCGCACACTCCCGAGGTGATCGATGCGATGGTCGCCGCCGCAGTTCCCGCCTTCGCCGCAGTCGCAGAGGAGCACTCATGAAGCAGATCGCAGACCTCCAGGTGGCGCCGCCGGCGCCGCAGCCCACGCGTGGCCGGTGGCTGGTCCTCGTTGTTCTCGTAGCGCTGAACCTGGTCGTCTGGCTCGATGAGCTGAAGTTCTCACAGCTCTCGCCGTTCTGGTCCAGTGCGCTCGACCTCGACGCGGCACAGACCGCGTCGATCCTGTCCGCGTACTACATCGGCTACGCCCCGGCCCTGCTGGTGGCAGGGTTCCTCGCGGACCGCTTCGGGCCGCGGCCGCTCCTGATCGTCGCGGCGGGGGGAGTCACCGCACTCTCCGTCGCCATGGTCGGAGTAACGACGGCGGGTGAGATGTTCTGGCGCAACGCCGTCTTCGGTATCTTCTTCGGCTTCGTCTGGGCGCCCAGCAACCGCATGATCGCCAACTGGTTCGATGCCGTCGATCGGACTCGTGCGACGTCGATATGGCTCGCAGGCCCGAGCGTCGCCGGCGTGCTGACGCCGATCATTGCGCTGCCCATCGCGAAACATCTGTCCTGGCAGGCGGCGTTCCTCATCATCGCGATCATCGGTTTGCCCGCGCTCATCGCGCTGTTCTGGACGCCGAGCTTCCCCAAGGGCCACGTCACGGAGGCGGCCGATCGCCTCACGCTCAAGCAGGTCGGTGCGGAAGATCCCCAGTCTGTGGATCATGACAGGGGCGGCCCTTCTCGCAGGCGCCTTCGCGCTGTCGTTGTCCTGGTCCTCGTATGGGCTGATCACCATGGAGGGTGTCGACGCGGACGCGGTTGCAGCGATCGCACCGCTGTTCGGTGTGTTGCCGGTGATCTTCGCTTTCGTTAACGGTTCGATCCTCATACGGCTCTTCCGCGGACGCACGAACCTCTACATGGCGACCGGCCTCGTGCTGTGCGCGCTCGGCTACCTTGCGGCGTCGGCACTGCCGCTCGGCTGGGTGGCCTGGGCCTTCTGCATCCTGCTACCTATGGGCCTGGCGAACTCGATGTTCTACGGCACGCTCACTGCCTACTGGTCCGTGTTGCTGGGGTCCCGGGCGACCGGCACCGCGACCGGTCTCGCCACCTGTGCGCAGATCGTCTCGGCGTACGTCCTCGTGCATGTCAGTGGGGGCTGGTTCGACACGTCGGCCACCGGTTTGCACCAGCTCAACCCGATCTTCACCGTCGGCGGCGTGCTCCTGCTCGTCGGGGCAGGCCTCACGCTGCTCGCCAAGCGCATCACTATTCAGACGTCCGACCACCTCGGCGCCCGCCACTGAGCCGACCGACGAAGAACGGGACCCACATGTCACACGAAATCACCTCGCTCACCGCTGCCGAGCTCGCCGATGCCTACCGCGCCCGTACGCTGTCGCCCGTTGAGGTGGCCGAGGCGGTCATCGCCCGGATCGATGCGCTCGAACCCGACGTGCACGCCTTCTTCACCCGCACCGACGAGATCGCCCTCGAAGAGGCCGCAGCCTCGGAGAAGCGCTTCGCTCAGGGCGTTCCCCTCAGCCTGATGGATGGCATCCCCTACTCGATCAAGGACCTCGAGGAGACCGCGGGAGTTCGCACGACGGGCGCGGACCCGGCTCGCCGAGATGAGGTTCCCGACTTCGACACCGCCGTGGCGGGCCGCCTGCGCCAGTCGGGTGGGGCGCTGCTCGGCAAGACCTCCGTGCCCCATATCGGCTACAAAGACTCGCCTGAGAATCTCCTCTTCCCCGACACGGGCAACCCGTGGAACACCGGTCGCAATCCGGGCGGCTCGTCCAGCGGCGCGGCCGCGGCCGTCGCCGCCGGCTTCGGCCCGCTCGCGCAGGGCTCGGACGGCGCGGGGTCGATCCGCATCCCGGCAGCACTCTGCGGCGTTGTCGGATTCAAGGCGACCCTGGGCCGTGTGCCCGTCTGGCCCAATGCTCTGCCCTACGGGTCGACCGTCCACAACGGCCCGATCGCCCGCTCCGTGCGCGACGCCGCCCTGATGCTGGACGCCATGGCCGGGCCGGACCCCCGCGACCCCAACAGCCTCCTTCCCGTCGACGGCACCTCATATTTCAAGGCGGTCGAGAAGGTGCCCGTCTCGCCGCGGATCGCCTACTCGATCGACTTCGGCTACGGAACCGTCAGCGACGCCGTCCGGGGCACGATCGAGAACGTCGTACCGGCCGTGGCCCGCGAACTGCACTGGGGAATCGAGCAGCGAGACCCTGGTTTCGGCGACCCGGGAGACGCGCAGGAGACGAGGTGGGACGCGCTCATGGCCGCGGCCTTCGGTGAGCGCCTCGTCGCTCAGCCCGACGACTTCGAGCCGATGTTCCAGGAGATCATCCGCGCCGGGCTCAAGCACAGCGCCCTCGACCTGATGCGCGCGGAGTGGGGGCGCTCCCTCGTCAACAATGCGCTGGTCGACTTCTTCAGCGAGGTCGACTACCTCGTGTCTCCGACGATGCCGATGGGGGCCTGGCCGCTGCGCACCTATCCCACGACGGTGGACGGCCGTGACCTGCCCGGCGGCGCCGTGCTGCGTCGTGCGTTCCTGTGCTGGCCGTTCAACCTGACCGGCAACCCCGCCATTACGATTCCTTGCGGCCTCGACGACGGGATGCCGATCGGACTGCAGGTCGTCGGGCGCAAGAACGACGATGCGGGCGTGCTTCGTGTCGCAGCAGCTATCGAGCGGGTCCTCCAGTTCGACATCGCGCCGGCGCACGCCGCCGTGGCGGTGACGGGATGAGCTCGTCGAGGACGCGCAGCGTGGTCTCCTTCGGCGCGTACATCTTGGACTGCCTCGTCGCTCCCGTCTCGCGCATCCCCGACGGGCAAGGAGGGGAGTTGGTCGATGAGATCGTTCTTAGCCCCGCAGGCCCTGCGGGAGGGACGGCGCTCGTGCTGGCGAAGCTCGGCATGAAGGTCCGCAGTGCCGGATGCGTCGGAACGGACGCATCCGGAACCCTGCTCATGTCGCTCCTCGAGGAGGCAGGCGCCGATGTCGCGAACATGCGACGTATCGACGGTGCAACGACGTCCGCGAGTGTGCTGCCGATCCGGCCTGACGGCTCACGACCGGCGTTGCATGTCATCGGTGCGAACACCGCGCTGAAGGATGCGGTTCCGTGGGACGCGATCCGCGAAGCGGATCATCTGCATCTCGGGGGACCTGAATTTCTGGGTCCCGAGGAGGCGGCACGGGTGCTCGCGTTCGCCCGGGCGCATGGAGCGACCACCTCGGTCGACTCCATCGCGGCCTCCTCGCCCGAGGGGTTCGCCCTCTTCGCCGACGCTCTTCCGCTGGTCGACTACCTGCTCCCGAACGACGAACAGGCGCTCGGGTGGACGGGGGCGGACTCGGTCGCCGAAGCCGCCCGCCGTCTGTACGCGCGCGGTGCTGCTGCCGTGATCGTCACTGCAGGCGCCGACCCCACGATGATCGTCGACGCCCGGGGAGAGCGCACGGCGCCCGTCTTTGACGTCGATGTGGTCGACACGAGCGGCTGTGGCGACTCCTTCTCGGCCGGCTTCCTCGCCGCCGTCCTGCAGCATGGCGCCAGTCCGGACGAGGCGGCGGTAATCGGCGCCGCCACCGCCGCCCATGTTGCGAGCGGTCTCGGAACGAGTTACGGGCGATACACCTTCGCGTCCATCACAGACTTCGCAGCATCCGCTGCGAGGAAGAAAGAAGCGGTCGCACATGGAGGAAGTTGACGAGATCGTTTACACGTGCCGGCACCTGGCGGCCGAGGGTCTTCTCGTCGGTACGGGCGGCAACGTGTCGATGCGCACCGGTGACAGCATCCTCATCACCGGGACCGGGGTGGTCCTTGCCGAGGCCGTCCCGGACGACATCGTGCGCATCGACCTGGCGGGCCGGCAAGTCGACGGCCGGGTGCGGGCCTCCTCGGAGTCGCTGCTGCATGCCCGCGTCTACGCGGGGACCGACGCGGTCGCGGTCGTGCACACGCACTCGCCGGCCGCCACTGCGGTGACGCTGCTCGCGGACGAACTGCCTGCCCTGCACTATCAGCAGCTCCAACTCGGCGGGAGCACCCCGGTCGTCGATTTCCACGTGTTCGGCACCAGCGCGCTGGCGGATGCGGCGCGCGCGGCGATCACCGGCCGCCAGGCGGTGCTGCTCGCGCACCACGGTGCCGTCGCCATCGGGCGCTCGCTGACGGATGCGGCGAAGAATGCCTCTCTGCTCGAGTGGGCCTGCAACCTCTACTTGCGGGCAGCTGCGGCAGGCGCACCGCGATCGCTCTCGCCGGAACAGCTCGCCGGGGTTGCCGAGGCGGCGACCGCGCGCGGCTACGGCACCCGTCAGCCACGTTGACACCGCAGCCTCGGATCCGCCTCGCGGGAGGCGGGCGGCTCGTGCGCACGAACGACGTTCGTCGCGCCCTTGTGCACCTGCACATCACAACCAATCACCCCCAGGGAAGAGGAGATCGTCATGCGAATCGGCGTGCCGGCGGAGATCAAGAACAACGAGAATCGCGTCGCGATGACCCCGGCCGGAGTCGACGCGCTCGTGCGTCGGGGCCACGACGTGGTCGTCGAGACGGGGGCGGGCGTGGGAAGCGGGTTCTCTGACGACGACTATCGTCGCGCGGGCGCATCGCTCGACTCCGCAGCCGCCGTCTGGGCAGCGGCCGAACTTCTGGTCAAGGTGAAGGAGCCCATCGCCGCCGAGTACGGCTACCTGCGCGAGGGCCTCACACTTTTCACCTATCTGCATCTGGCCGCCGACCGCCCCCTCACCGAAGCGCTGATATCGGCGGGCACGACGGCCGTCGCCTATGAGACCGTGCAGACGGCTGATCGGGCGCTGCCTCTCCTTGCTCCCATGAGCGAGGTTGCGGGTCGCCTTTCCATCGTCGTCGGCGCCAGTGCGCTCCTGCGATCCGGCGGTGGACGGGGTCAGCTACTCGGAGGAGTCCCCGGAGCGCCGAAAGCCAAGGTGGTCGTGATCGGCGGCGGTGTCGCCGGGGAGCACACTGCGGCGAACGCGCTCGGTCTGGGTGCCGCCGTCACGGTGATCGACATCTCGCTGCCGAAGCTCCGTCAGCTCGAGGCGCGATTCGGCGGGGCGATCCAGACGTGTGCGTCGACGCCGTACGAGATCGCCGAGCAACTCGCCGAGGCGGACCTCGTCATCGGTTCGGTTCTCATTCCAGGAGCAGCCGCCCCCAAGCTCGTCACGGACGAGATGGTCGCCCAAATGAAGACCGGCTCCGTACTCGTCGACATCGCGATCGACCAGGGCGGGTGCTTCGAAGGTTCGCGCCCCACGACGCATGACGCACCCACGTTCGCCGTGCACAAGTCGCTTTACTATTGCGTCGCGAACATGCCGGGTGCCGTTCCTCACACCTCGACCCGCGCGCTCGCGAACGCCACGCTTCCCTACGCCCTTGCGATCGCGGATCTCGGCTGGGACGAGGCCTCGGCACGTGACGCGGCCCTCGCGCGCGGCCTGAACGTGAGCGGAGGCGTCATCGTGAACGAGCCCGTGCGGGCGGCTCTCGCGGTATGACCAACTCCCTCCAGGACATCCGGCGGCACCGAAACGCGCAGGTATTACGGTCGACGTGTATCAGACCCGCGAAACGGATAAATTCAGTCCACTGGCACGATCACTTACCACTCAACCTCGACCCACGGCACGGAGGCCGGCGCTAGGTGTACCGGGCCGTCACATTGGTGCCAAGCGGGTGATTGGTGGGCGGCCTCCGAGGGCTGAGTGGCGTCGTCCAGTGTTGTAGTGCTCGAGCCAGGGCGCAAGCGCTGCCGTCCGGTCGGCGTTGCTGAGGAAGATCCGCCGGTAGGCCCATTCGGTCTGCAGGGTGCGGTTGAAACGCGCCGACGATCGCGCCGGTGAAGTGGCGGAAGTCCACGCGGCCGCCGGGTCAACCGAAGACCGACCGCACGCGGCCACCGTCGTCCGCCTCGCCCATCGTGGCGATTGATCAGCGCCGGCTTTCCACGGGAGGCCGCTCCGGAAAGGAACCGCTCGAACGCGTCGGCGGCGTGACCGGAGAAGTGGCTGGGTGGATAGCGGCGGCGCAGGTGCTGGTGTCCGAACCGAGCACTGCCTCCGTTCAGGTGATGGTGGCCGACCAGCCCTTACGCGAGAGTGTGACCGCCCCGTCGGGGTGACGGTCACCGTGGCGCCACGGACAGGGAGGTCGCCGTCTACGGCGAGCCACGTGCGGATGCGCTCAAGTTCGTCCCACAGCCGCCGCGGCCCGCCCTGATGCACGGTTGGCGATTCCCGGCGTCCTGCTGCTGTGGCGCGGGCCCAGGAGCCGTCGGCATGGAGCATGTAGACGGTGCGGACGCCGTCGTCAGTCTGGTGCCGGCGGTGGTCGATGCCGGGCGCGAGGAGCTCGAGGGTGGAGCGCACGTCCCAGGTGTCAGGCACGTACATCAGTGGATAGCGGCTGGTGGTGATGCTCTCGCCCTCAGCGTGCTGAGCGGGCTGCCATACCGGGGGGTTTTCCGGAAAGGTGTCGTCGTAGTCTTCGCCGTGGCGTGCGCTCATGAACCCGGCCGGCTCCGGTGCGACGTAGCCGGCGGCACCGCCGTCGGGGGTCTTGTCCACGACGATGACGAGCCCCGTTTCAGCGAGGGTGGTCACCAGCCGTCCGTCGGGGGTGAGCGCGTTCAGCCAGGATCTGGGCACGGCGGGCATTGAGACGGTGGAGATGATGCGGTCGTAGCCACTTTCGGGGAGGTCGCCGGTCAGGTCGCAGGCGTCGATGCGCGGGTAGTGGCCAGCAGCGGCCAGCCGTTCACGCGCTGCTTCCACTAGGTATGGGTCGACGTCCACGCTCGTGACCTGTTCGTCGCGGAGGCGAGCACAGGCTAGGGCGGTGCCGTATCCGCTGCCGGTGGTCACCAGCAGGCGTGAGGTATCGGTGATGAACGCGGCCCTGTACATCATCAGCACCAGGTGGGCAGCGTGGAAGACGAGGTGGAGCGGCTCGCTCGCCCCCGGGGGAGGGTCTGGCCCGCCTTGGCGTGGTCAGCGTGCAGGGTGCCGACGCGGGTGACGAGAGTGGTGTCGGGTTAGACGTCCCGCAGCCACGCCTCGGTGTCGCTCGCGCCGTCGCGCAGCTTCCACACCTCCTCGCTGTCGCTTTCCCTGGCCTTGGTCCACCACCGCGGCACGAACAGGTGCCGCGGTGTGGTGGCCAGCGGCTGATACCAGCGTGATTCGGGGCGGATCACGGTGCCGCGGCCAGCCGCTGTGCCGCTGATTCCCAGTCCTGCAAGGTGGTCCTCCATTTCAGCCCGCAGAGTTCGGGGTGATGAGCAGCAGCAGGTCCGGGTCCTTGCTGGCCACGGAGTCGATGATCGGCGTGAACTCGCGGGTCGACAGCAAATAGGTTCTCTCGTCGACGACGGTGAATCCGTGCTTCCTGGCGTTCTCCACGGCGCCGATGATGGGGTTGTGGGCGAATTCCGCGTCCGCTGAGATGAAGGCGACGGTGCGGGGACGCGGCACCTGCCGGGCGGCGAGCTCGAAGAAACCCTCTGTGAGCGCAGAGCTGGGGTTTGGTCCGGTGGGTATCATCGCGAAGTAGTTCGGGTACTGCCGCTCGGCGTTGACGTCGAGTCCCATCAGTCCCACGAAGTATCGGTTGTGTTCGGCGATGAGCGGCATCGCCGGAGCGAGCGTGTTCGTGCCGTAACCGCCGAGCACAAGGTCGACCTCGTCGACGTCCATCAACCGCCGGTAGATGCCGGGGACCAGCGTGCCATCGGTTCGATCGTCGTAGACGACGAGCTGGACGGGACGCCCGAGCAGTCCACCGCGGCTGTTGATGTCGTCGGTCCAGATCTTCTGCGCGAGGAGGGCCGAACGCCCGTTGAGGCCGAGCGGGCCGGTCAGAGACATGCTCACTCCGATCGTGATCGCCTCGTGCCGGTCGTTCGCCGCCGGATACCGCAACGCGCGCTCCGAGTGGGCTGCGTCGTTTCCCGTGCTGCCCTCGTCTGGCGCGTCTGTGCCTGTGGCGGTTGCGGACATGGCCATCCTTACGATGCTCTGCGGCGCTTGTCTTCGGGGTGTACGGTCGCCGACCGCTCGTTGGAACACGGGGAGGCCGTCCGGCGCTCACGGC
>NZ_JBHYVB010000258.1:0-13554 GCF_042750115.1 Streptomyces sp. NPDC059455 | reverse complement strand
CCCCTGTACCCCGGGGTCTGGGGCGGAGCCCCGCACGCGGCGGAGCCGCATATCGTCAGGTGTCGGGAAGGGGCAGGGAGGGGAACAGCCCGCCGCAGGCGTCAGGACCCCCCGGACACCCCCTAGAACGGGGTCAGGGTCAGCGTGATCCCCTTCGGGGCGGTGTCCTGGATGTAGGACGCGAACTCGGCCACGTCGTCGAAGGCGAAGCCGTACGCCTTGCCGTCCACAGTCGCCGCGTGCATGGCCTTGGCGTAGTGGTTGGTGACGTCCTCGCCGTAGAAGGCGGCCGGGTCGGTGGTCGGCTGAGCGTCGGCGTTGTGCAGCGTGGAGCGGTTGAAGCCCGCGCCGAGGATCGCCGCGACCGGGCCCGTGGTCCCGTCGTTGGGCGCGGCGAGGGCGCCGTCGCAGAACAGCACGTCCTTGGTGGAGGGCTTGTCGAAGGAGACCGAGGCCGGGCCGGTGAAGGCGAACTTCCCGCCGCTCACCCGGCCGGTGAAGGTGCCCGCGTTGGTGGTGACCTTGAGGTCCTTCGAGCCGTAGGCGTCCCAGACCTGGTCGATGTACGACGCGAAGTAGTCGTCCGCGAACACCCCCGCGCCCATGCCATGGCCCGGAGCGATCACCCGCAGATTGTCACCGACGATCAGCTTCTTGAAGGCGTCGACACCGGCGAGGTCGGAGAAGACCTTGGCGCGGGCGCCGTCCTTGAGGGTGCCGGTCGTCTGGTCCTGGGCGCCGGTGAGGTTGATCGACAGCGGGACGCTGAACATGTCCACCATGGTGGTGTTGCAGAACATCCCGGAGGAGTTGTACGTGAACTCCGCGCAGTCGTGCATGATGTCGTAGTTCGGGTCGCCGGACACCCAGCCCGCCGGGTACTGCAGCGCGGCCTTGCCCGCCCCGTCCTCGACCACCTTGAGCTTGAGCTTGGAGCCCAGCGCCACATAGATCCGGCCGGACATCTGAGGCAGGTTCAGCTTGGTCTCGCCGCTTCCGGCCAGCGGGATCGCGTAGTCGGTGAAGCCGTCCGAGCCGTTGTCGGAGAGCGCGACGGGGGCGACGTTGCCGTCCGGGGTGACGTGGACCTGCCGATCGCCCTCGTTGCCGACGATGTAGAGCCATACCGACGCGTTGTCGTACTGCCCCGTCTTGTTCACGACGGTGAGGGGCAGGGAGGCGGCGGCCTTAGCGCCTGGTGCTCCGTTGGCGCGGCCACCGGCGAACGCGAGGCCGGTTCCCGCGGCGGCGGCGGAGGCAGCGATTCCACCCAGCAGCTTCCTGCGACTGATCATGATGATGGTGCTCCTCGGCGTAGTGGGGGTTGCCGGGAAAATGGCGTGGGGGGTGACGGGAGGCGCGAAATTGAGAGCGCTCTCTCGTTCCTCTGCCCAGCACCCTGCCGATCAACGACCGGGCCCGTCAACCCCTTCACGCAGAAAGGTCTGCACCAACTCATCGTAGACGCTCAGGACATGGGCGACGGTGTCGTCCTCCGTCGGCCAACCCGCCGTCCGCGCCCGCCCCGCCGCCGCGAGCTCCACCCTGCGCACCGGATCGGCGAGCAGCCCGGTCACGGCCCCGGCCAGGGCCTCGGGGTCGCCGTACGGGACGAGTTCGGCCGCCTCCCCCACCAGCTCCGGCACCCCGCCGACCGCCGTGGCCACCAGGGGCACCCCCGCGTGCAGCGCCTCCTGGGCCAGCAGCGACCGGGCCTCCCAGCGGCTGGAGAGCACCGCGACATCGGCCGCGGAGAGCAGCTGCGGCACATCCTCGCGGCGGCCGAGCAGCCGCACCGGCAGCCCCTCGGTGTCGATCCGGCGCTGGAGCACCGCACGGTCCGGCCCCTCCCCCGCCACCACCAGCAGCGGCCGCGGATCCAGCACCCGCCAGCGCCGCGCCGCGTCCAGCAGCGGGCCGTGTCCGGCCATCGCCTCCAGCCGCCCGGCCGTGACCAGCAACGGCCGCTCCACCACGCCCAGTTCGGCCCGCGCCTTCTGGCGGCGCCCGTCGGCGGTCTCCGGCGGCCGGCGCGGGGCGGGCACCGCGACCGGGGCCAGCCGGGCGTCGCGCGCACCGCGGACCCGGGCCCGGGCCACCAGATCCGAGGAGGCCCCGAGCACGATCGCGGCGGCCCGCGCCACCCGACGCTCCATCAGCCGGACCAGTCGGGCCCGCGCGCCCTCGGCGTCCACGCGGGTGTGCCAGGTGACGATCAGGGGTACGTTCCGGCCACGCAGCGCCACCGCCGCCAGCAGCCCCGACCGCAGCCCGTGGGCGTGCACCAGGGCCGCGCCCTGGGTGGCCCTGCGCAGCGACGCCATGCTTCCGGCGTCCGTCAGCGCGTCGAGCCCGGTGAATCGCGCTCCCGTCTGAGTGAAGCCGTAGCCGCGCTCGGCACTCCAGGGCCCGCACACGGTCACCCGCAGTCCGCGCGCCACCAGCCCGGCCGACAGCGACCTCACATGCACCCCGCTGCCCGAACTCCCGGCGCCCAGCACCTGGACCGCGTGCAGCGACGACCGCCCGTGCGGCTGGACCGGGGTGTTGCTCACGGTACTGCTCACGCGGGCGGAGCTCCTGAGACGGTGTCGGGGCGGTGGGGGGACGGTGCGGACGCGCTCCGCCCAAGAATGCCAGCACTCGCCGAACCCTCGTCGCAACGCCTCCAGGTGACGCCTGCCCCGAACTCGCCCGCTCGTCCGCGGTACCACCCGTTCGGGTGAATGGTTGGGGAGGCGTCGCGTGCAGGTTCGGCAGAGGCGACGCGCAAGGGATCGCGGAAACGTCGCGGGAAGCGCCGCGTGAAGGGTCAGCGTCCCGCGCGGGCCGCCTCCAGGAGCTCTTCCGCGTGCGCCCGCGCGAGTTCGGAGTCCTCCTGGCCCGCGAGCATCCGCGACAGCTCCCGTACGCGGTCCTCGCCCTCCATGGCCTTCACCCCGCTTCGGGTCACCGACCCGTCGTTGGTCTTCTCGACCACCAGATGCCGGTCGGCGAAGGCCGCGACCTGCGGCAGATGGGTGACCACCACGACCTGCGCGGACCGGGCGAGCTTGGCCAGCCGACGGCCCACCTCGACCGCCGCCTTACCGCCGACACCCGCGTCCACCTCGTCGAAGAGATACGTCGGTACGGGGTCGGAGCCTGCGAAGACGACCTCGACCGCGAGCATCACCCGGGACAGCTCACCCCCGGAGGCGCCCTTGGCGATCGGCCGGGGCGGGGCACCCGGATGGGGCGCGAGCAGCAGCTCGACCTCATCGGCGCCATGCGGCCCGAAGACCACCGGGCGGCCGCCCACCTCGATGCCGTCCGCCTCCGTCTCGGTCTCGGTCTGACGGATCGCGAACGTGACCCGGGCGTGCGGCATCGCCAGCGAGGCCAGTTCGGCGGTGACCGCCTCCGCGAACCGCCCCGCCGCCTCCGTACGGGCGTCGGTGAGCGACTGCGCCAACTCGCCCAGCTCGGCGCGGAGCGCGTCGTGTTCGGCGGTCAGCTCGCCGATGCGGTCGTCGTCGCCGTCGAGTTCGGCCAGCCGCGCGGCGCCCTGCTCGCCCCAGGCCAGCACGTCCACGATGGTCTCCCCGTACTTACGGGTCAGCTGGGACAGCGCGGCGCGGCGCTCCTCGACGGCCGCCAGACGGATCGGGTCGGCGTCCAGGTTGTCGGCGTACCCCGCCAGATCCCCGGCCACATCGGACAGCAGGATGCCGACCTCGCCGATCCGGTCGGCGAGCCCGGCGAGTGCCTGGTCATGGGAGCGCACGGCCTCCACGGCGCGATGGGCGCCCGCGACCAGGGTGGCCGCGTCCACGCCCTCCGGATCCTCCGGGTTCCCGGCGAGGGCGGCGTGCGCGACGGCGGCGGCGGACGCCAGGGCCTCGGCGTGCCCCAGCCGTTCGGCCTCGGCCGCCAGCTCCTCGTCCTCCCCGGGGCGGGGCTCGGCCGCCGCGACCTCCTCGAGGCCGAAGCGCAGCAGATCCGCCTCCTGCGCCCGCTCGCGGGCCCGCGTGGTCAGCTCCTCCAGCTCGGCCGAGACGGCACGCAGCCGGCGATAGGCCCCCGCGTACTTCTCCAGGGGCCCGGCCACCGCGGCGCCCGCGTACCGGTCCAGCGCCTGCCGCTGCCGGGCGGGCCGCAGCAGGCCCTGCTGATCGGTCTGGCCGTGCACGGCCACGAGATCGTCGGCCAGCTCGCCCAGCAGCCCCACCGGGACCGAGCGGCCGCCCAGATGCGCGCGCGACCGCCCCTCGGCGGAGAGCGTACGGCTGATCAACAGCACACCGTCGTCGAGCTCGGCCCCCGCTTCCTCGGCCCTTACGGCCGCCGCCGAACGGGCATCGACCGTAAGGCGGCCCTCGACGACCGCCGCCTTGGCCCCGATCCGCACCAAGGCGGCGTCGGCGCGGCCGCCCAGCAGCAGCCCGAGGCTGGTGACGACCATGGTCTTGCCCGCGCCGGTCTCACCGGTCACCGCGGTGAAGCCGGGCGACAACTCGACGACCGCGTCGTCGATGACACCCAGGGCACGTATCCGCATCTCCTCCAGCACGTGCACGACCATACGAGGTTTGGTCGGTGCGATGCGACGAAGGGGCGCCACTTATGGGGTCCACCCGCACATCTGCCCGGTACGGGGTGGGGTACGGGCGCCTCCGGCGGAGAGCCCCCACCCCGCCCCTTCCCGAAACCGGGGCTCCGCACCGGTGGGGGTGCGAGGGGGCGCGGCCCCATCGTTCGGGAAGGGGCGGGTAGGGGAACAGCCCGCCGCAGGCGGCACGAGCCGTCGGACACCCCCTAGTGCGGAGCGCCCCGCCATCCCGCGACCGGCAGGGCGAACTTGGCGACCAAGCGGTCCGTGAACGACGCATGGTGGAGTCGGGCCAGCCGAACCGGCACCGCCCCCCGCCGCACCTCGACCCGCGCCCCCGCCGGAAGCTCCACCGTGCGGCGGCCGTCGCACCACAGCACCCCGTGCGGGGTCTGCGGCTGCACCTCGACCGCGAGCACCGACTTCGGCGACGTCACCAGCGGCTTGGCGAACAGCGCGTGGGCGCTGATCGGCACCATCAGCAGCGCCTCCACCTCGGGCCACACCACCGGCCCGCCCGCCGAGAAGGCGTACGCCGTCGAGCCGGTCGGGGTCGCGCAGACCACGCCGTCGCCGCCGAACCGGGAGACCGGGCGGTTGTCGACCTCCGTGACCACCTCGAGCAGCCGCTCACGCGCGGCTTTCTCCACCGACGCCTCGTTCAGCGCCCAGTCCGTGTGCACGATGTGCCCGTCGTTGCGGACCAGCACATCGATCGTCATCCGCTCCTCGACCTCGTACTGCCGGGTCACCACCCGGTCCACGACCTTGTCGAGGTCGTCCCGTTCGGCCTCGGCCAGGAAGCCCACCCGGCCGAGGTTCACCCCGAGCATCGGCACGCCCGAGACCCGGGCGAACTCGGCGCCGCGCAGCAGCGTCCCGTCCCCGCCGAGGACGACCAGCAGCTCACAGCCGTTCAGCACGTCGCGCTCCGCGTCGACGCGCTCGACAGCGGGGGGCAGTGGCAGGTCCGCCGCCTCGGCGGCGAGCACCCGCACCCCGATTCCGCTGCGCAGCAGCCCCTGAACGACCAGTTCGGCGCTGCGGATGGCCGCGGGGCGGCCGGTGTGCGCGAGGAGGAAGACAGTGCGGTCCGCCGTCGCCTCGGCCGCCGGCGTCATCGGCTCGACCGCCGGTGCCGTCACTACGTCCCCGGCTCCAGGCTCGGACACTGCGTCCTTCTGCTGCGCTGCTTCTGAAGTGGTCAACTGGGCCCCTCCGCCACTGCACGGTCAACATCCGCCGGGTCCAGTGCCGGCGCCCCGGCGCGCATCCACAAAAAGTACTCGACGTTACCCGACGGCCCCGGGAGCGGGCTGGCCGTTACGCCCAGCACACCCAGTCCCAGGTCCGCCGCCCGCCCGGCCACCGTGCGCACCGCCTCGGCACGCAGTTCGGCGCTGCGGACCACTCCCCCGCTGCCCAGCCGCTCCTTGCCGACCTCGAACTGTGGTTTGACCATCAGCACCAGATCGGCGTCGGGCGCCGCGCACCGCACGAGGGCGGGCAGGACGAGCCCGAGCGGAATGAAGGAGAGATCACCGACCACCAAGTCCACCGGTTTCCCACCAATCCGCTCAAGTGTCAGCTCGCGCACGTTTGTACGGTCGTAAACACTGACGCGTTCATCGCTCTGCAGCGACCAGGCGAGCTGCCCGTAGCCGACGTCGACGGCGAGCACCTGAGCGGCGCCCGCGCGCAGCAGGACGTCCGTGAAGCCTCCGGTGGACGCGCCGGCGTCCAGCGCCCGCCGCCCGGCGACCTGCAGCCCCGCCCCGGCTCCCATGGCCGGGCGGACCCCGGGGTCCTGCCCCGCGCCCGCGCCCTTCCGGTACTCCTCGCTGAAGGCGTACAGCGCGCCCGCCAGCTTGTGGCCGCCGCGCGAGACATAGTCCGGATCGCTGTCGTCCTCGATCACGACGACGGCCGCGCTGGTCTCCACCTGGGTGGCCGGTTTGGTCGCCATCGCCCCGCCGACGGTGACCCGGCCCGCCGCGATCAGCTGGCTGGCATGCTCACGCGAACGCGCCAGCTTGCGGCGCACCAGCTCCGCGTCGAGTCGTACGCGTCGTGGACGGGTCACTGCCACGGGTGGTTCAGCTCCTGAGGTCGTTTACGCGGCGGACGGGGGCCGCGGGCCGGGCGGCGGGGGTCCGGGCCGCCGGTCGAGTGCAGTCAGCGTGTCGCGCAGGCCCTGGTGGACATCCTCGTACACCTCAAGATGTCCGCTCGTCCCGAGGTGGTCGGCGTCGGCCAGCCGGGCCAGCCGGGCGTCCACCTCGGCGACGCCGGTGGGCGTACGGTCCACGCCGAGCGGGGCCGGATCGGCGGGGCCGGACGGCTCGGGCACGGCCTCGGGCACCGGCTCCGGCGCGACGTCCCCGGCCCCCTCGGCCCCCTCGGCCCCTTCGGGCACGGGCTCCAGCGCGACGTCCTCGGTCCCTTCGGCCCCTTCGGGCACCGGCTCCGGCGCGGCCTCCCGGGCCTCCTCGGCCGTCGGACCGGGCTGCGGGCCGGGCCACCCGGCCGGCATCGGCTCACTCATGGCCCCGACGCTACCGCGAATCCCTCGTTCTCCGACGTACGAGACCTGGGGTAACGTCGTCCGCGATGGCGACCTTGGAGCAGTGCCGCAGCGCACTCGACAAACTGGCGGAGAACCTCGCGACCGCGAACGGGGATCTTCGCAGCGCTGCCGCGCTCGATCGCTCGGTCAGCTGCTGGATCACCGACCTGGACACCACTTTCGTCGGCCGTCTCGTGGACAGCCGGATCGAGGATGTGACGACCGCGTCGGGCCCCCCGGCCGAGCGTGCGCAGATCAGGCTGGCGATGACCGGCGACGACCTGGTGGCCCTGGTCGACGGTGAGCTGCACTTCGCACGCGCGTGGGGCACCGGACGGATCAAGCTCGAGGCCGGGCTGCGCGACCTGCTGCGGCTGCGGAAGCTGATCTAGTGCCGCGTCAGTCAAGGTTCGCCCGGTAGCGAGGCGTCCTGGTGCGGTCAGCTGCAAGGCGCCGAATCGGCCTCGTAGTGGGCCTACTCGGTCGGTTCGGCAACGCCGCAGGGGGCACCTCCCGGCGGTAGCCGGGGGCGGCCGTGCCAGGGCGGCGAGCGGGGCAAACCTTGGCTGACGCGGCACTAGACAAGCGCCCCTGCCGTACGGGACCGGCGGGCGGCCGGGATGACCAGCGGTGTCCCCGTCTCCGGGTCGTCGATCACCTGGCAGCGCAGCCCGAAGACCCGCTCCACCAGCTCCGCCGTGACCACGTCCCCCGGCACCCCCTCCGCGACGACCTCCCCGCCCCGCATCGCGATCAGATGGGTGGCGTAGCGGGCGGCGTGGTTCAGGTCGTGGAGCACGGCGACGAGGGTGCGGCCCTGCTCCTCGTGGAGCTGGGCGCACAGGTCCAGCACATCGATCTGGTGCTGGATGTCCAGATAGGTCGTGGGCTCGTCGAGGAGCAGCAGCGGGGTCTGCTGGGCGATGGCCATCGCGATCCACACCCGCTGGCGCTGACCGCCGGACAATTCGTCGACATAGCGATCCGCGAGCTCCGCCACCCCGGTCGCCGCCATCGATTCGTCGACGATCCGCTCGTCCGTCTCCGACCACTGCCGCAGCAGCCCCTGGTGCGGATAGCGGCCCCGGGCGACCAGGTCGGCGACGGTGATCCCGTCCGGGGCGATCGAGGACTGGGGCAGCAGCCCTAGGGTGCGGGCGACCTTCTTGGCGGGCAGCGAGCCGATCGACTGCCCGTCCAGCAGCACCGACCCGGCCGCCGGCTTGAGCATCCGGGACAGGGCGCGCAGCAGGGTCGACTTCCCGCAGGCGTTCGGCCCGACGATGACCGTGAAGGAGTGGTCGGGGATGGTCACGGACAGCTCCTCGGCGACCGTGCGCCGGTCGTAGGCGAGGGTCAGCCCCTCCGCCATGAGCCGCTGCCGCTGGTCCTGGGTGCCACTCGCGCTGGAAGCCACGGTCTGCCGGGTGTCCTTGTCCATGTCGTCTTCCGTCCGGGTCGTGTCCACAGTTTCCGTCCGGGTCGTGTCCACAGCCGTCATATCCGCCCCGCCCTGCGCTCGGTCACCAGCAGCCACAGCAGATAGGCGCCGCCCAGCATCCCGGTGAGCACCCCCACCGGCAGCTGATCGGCCCCGAAGGCGCGCTGGGCGGCCCAGTCGGCGGTGACCAGCAGCGCGGCGCCCATCCAGGCCGCGGGGAGCAGGTTCGGACCCGGCGAGCGGGTGAGCCTGCGGGCCAGCTGCGGGGCGACGAGCGCCACGAAGGCCACGGGCCCGGCGGCGGCCGTGGCGGACGCGACCAGCAGCACGGCCGCGCCCATCAGCACCATCCGGGTCCGCTCCACCCGCACCCCGAGGGCGTAGGCGCTGTCGTCGCCCATCTCCAGCATCCGCAGGTTCCGCGCCTGCCCGAGGACCACGGGCATGAGCACCGCGCAGACGGCCAGCAGCGGCCAGACCTGGTCCCAGTCGCGGCCGTTCAGCGAGCCGGTCAGCCACATCACCGCGCGTGCCGCGTCCTCCTGGTGGGCCTGGGTGAGCAGATAGCCGTTGACGGCGGTGAACGTCGCGGAGGTGCCGATGCCCACGAGGACCAGCCGATAGCCGTGGACGCCCTGCCGCCAGGCCAGCGCGTAGACGGCCAGTCCGGTCAGCACCCCGCCGAGGACGGCCCCGGTGGCGACCACGTTCGAATCGCCCTTGACCAGCACGATGGCCGTGAGCGCCCCGGCCGCGGCCCCCTGGCCGAGACCGATCACATCCGGACTGCCCAGCGGATTACGGGAGATGGACTGGAAGATCGCCCCGCCCATCCCCAGGGCCGCCCCGACGAGCAGCCCCACCAGCACCCGCGGCAGCCGCAGTTCGTTGACGATGAAGTCCTGGGCCACGGTGCCGTTGCCGAGCAGCGTCCGCACCACATCGGCGGGAGCGATGGGGAAGTCGCCGGTGCCGATGAGCACGACGCTCATCACGAGCGCCACGGCGATCAGCAGCAGCCCCACGACCGCGCCGCGGACGTCCATGCGCAGCGAGAGACCGGCGGTGCGCAGCGTGACCCCGCGCGTCCCGGACTTGGCGGTGCGCTTGCTCGCGTTCACAGTTGGGCCATCCTTCGGCGACGTACGAGGTAGATGAAGAGGGGCCCGCCGATGAAGGTGGTGACCACGCCGACCTGGAGCTCCGCGGGCCGGGTGACCAACCGCCCGACCACATCGGCGCCCAGCAGCAGAACGGGCGAGAGCACCGCGGCGTACGGCAGGATCCAGCGCATATCGGGCCCGGTGAGCGCGCGGACCAGATGCGGCACGATCAGCCCGACGAACGCGATCGGGCCACAGGCGGCGGTCGCGGCCCCGCACAGCAGGGTGACCGCGATCATCGAGAGCGCCCGGGTGCGGTTGAGGTTGCTGCCGAGCGCGCGGGCGGTGTCGTCGCCGAGTGCCACGGCGTTCAGCGAACGGCCCAGCAGAACCGCCAGTACGGTGCCGACCAGGAGGAACGGGGCCACCTGCCGGACCACCGTCATATTGGCGGAGGCGAGTGAGCCCACCGTCCAGAAGCGCATCTTGTCGAGCGCGGCGGTGTCCAGCAGCTCCACGGCGTTGACGTATCCGTAGAGCGCCGCGTACACCGCCGTCCCGGCGAGCGCGAGCCGCACCGGGGTGGCGCTCCGGCTGCCGCCGAGCGCGTAGACCAGCACGGACACGACGGCGGTGCCGAGGAACGCGAACCACACATAGCCGGTGAGAGAGGTGACGCCGAGGAAGCTGATGGCCGAGACGACGGCGGCGGACGCGCCCGCGTTCAGCCCCAGCAGCCCCGGGTCGGCCAGCGGGTTGCGGGTGAGGGCCTGGATGACCGCGCCCGCGAGGCCGAGGCCGACGCCGACGAGCAGCCCGAGGATGGTGCGCGGCAGCCGTACGTCCCGGATCACCACATCGGTGTCGCTGCCGCTGTAGTGGAACAGCCCGTGCCACACCTGGTCCAGCGGAATCGGTTTGGCACCGATCGCGATGGACGCCGCGGCGATCGCCAGCAGCACGCCCACAGAGGCGGCCAATCCGGTCGCACGGCGCGCGGTGCGCCGCCGGGGCGGCGCGCTCGCTGTCTCGGTCCCGGCTTTCGCCGGACTGACCAGGGTCACGCGGAACTCCACCTCACAGCACGGCCGATCAGGACTCAGGTTAAGTTAGGTTACCCTAAGTCCCGCTGGTCGCATCCATGCGGGCTCCCCGGAGCGCGAGTTCGGCCGCACAGCCCTCGTCGGCTCAGAACCTCGGCCGCGGCGGCTGAAGTCCCATCCCCCGTCGGCTCGAAGCCCAGGCCTCGTCGGCTCGGAGCCCCAGCCTCCGTCAGCGCGGAGCCCCCGTCGGCTCGAAGTCCCAGCCTCAGCGGCTCACAACCCCAGCCGCGCCAGAGCCTTCCCCGCGTCCGCGCCGCTCACACCGTCCCCCGCCTCGGACCACGCCGCCGCGCACAGCGCCCGCAGCCCGTCCAGCGGCTCCTCGCCCTCGCCCTCCAGCACCAGCGCGCCGTTCTCGACCCACGCCGCCCAGCCCCCGCACCGGAAGCCGCCCGACTCCCCGTCGTGCGCCACCTCCGGCTGCGGGGTGAGCAGCCCCCGCAAGTCGCGGTCCACAAACGACGGCCGGTGCCCGGGCTCGGCGGCCAGCAGCTGTGCGGGCGTGGTCACCCCGGTCAGCACCAGCAGCGAGTCCACCCCGCCCGCGTACGCGCCCTCGATATCGGTGTCCAGCCGGTCCCCGACCACCAGCGGCCGCCGGGCGCCGGTCCGCAGGATCGTCTCCCGGTGCATCGGCGGCAGCGGCTTCCCCGCGGCCTGCGGGGACGTGCCCGTCACGATGCGTACGACCTCCACCCCCGCGCCGTTGCCCGGGGCGATGCCCCGGCCACTGGGGATCGTCAGGTCCAGGTTGGAGGCGAACCACGGCACCCCGCGCGCCACCGCGTACCCCGCCTCCATCAGCCGCGCCCAGGGCATGTCCGGCCCGCCGTACCCCTGTGCCACCGCCGCCGGGTCGTCGTCCGCCGAGTCCACCGGCGTCAGCCCCCGCTCGCGCAGCGCCACCCGCAGCCCCTCCCCGCCGATCACCAGCACCCGGGCCCCCTTCGGCAGCTGCTCGGAGATCAGCCGGGCGACCGCCTGCGCGGAGGTGATCACATCGTCGGGGGTGGCGGGCATCCCGAGCCGGGTCAGATGCTCCGCCACCGCCTCCGGCGTCCGCAGCGCGTTGTTGGTCACATACGCCAGCCGCATCCCGCCGTCCCGCGCGGTGACCAGCGACTCCACGGCATGGTCAATGGCCTCGCCGCCCGCGTACACCACCCCGTCGAGGTCCAGCAGGGCCGTGTCGTACGCCTCGTTCAGCGACTGCCGGCTCGCCTCGGGCCGGGTGCGGACGGGCTGGTTCATGGGGGCCACTCCTCGCAGATCTGTGCGCTTCTCCCCCGATCATCGCGTATCGCCGCGCGGGGCATAACATTCACTGATGAGCATTCCAGGGCCTGGCGGACAAGGTCTGCAGCTCACCCCCTTCCGGGGGCTGCGCTATGTCGCGGAGCGGGTCGGCAGTCTCGCCGCCGTCACCTCACCGCCCTACGACGTGGTGGTCAGGCCCGAGGGCCTGCGCGAACTCGAGACGGCGGACCCGTACAACATCGTCCGGCTGATCCTGCCGCAGGCCGGGACCCCGGAGGCCCGCCACCGCCAGGCCGCCGAGACGCTGCGCCGCTGGCAGGCGGACGGAGTGCTCGCCCCGGACCCCGAACCCGCGCTCTACGTCTATGAGCAGCGCGATGGCCCGGCCCTCCAGCGCGGGCTGATCGGCGCGCTGCGGCTGAGCCCCCGCGAGGAGGGCATCGTTCTCCCTCACGAGGAGGTCATGCCGCATGTCGTCGAGGACCGAGCCGATCTGATGCGCGCCACCGCCGCCCATCTGGAGCCGCTGCTGCTCGCCTACCGCGGCAACGGGAACGGGAACGGGACTTCGGGAAACGAGCCCAACGAGCTCTCAGGGAGCGGAGCCGCCGGGCCTGGCACCGGCGGGGCGGCGCGGGTCATCGAACGCACCATCCTGCGCGAGCCGTTGCTCTCCACGACCACCGAGGACGGCGTCGACCACCATCTGTGGCGGGTCACGAACCCCGCCGACCTCGTGGCGGTCTCCACCGACCTCCGCCACCACCAGGCCCTCATCGCCGACGGCCACCACCGCTGGGCCACCTATCTGCGGCTGCGCGAGGAGCGACGGGAGCCCGGCCCCTGGGACTTCGGGCTCGTCCTGCTCGTCGACACCGCCCGCTATCCGCTCCGGGTCCGGGCCATCCACCGGCTGCTCCGCCGACTGCCCCCGGAGGAGGCGCTTCCGGCGGTGCGGCGCGCCTTCCGGGTGCGGACGGTCGACGGCCCGCTCCCGCGCGCCCTGGAAACCCTCGCCGAGGCCGCCGAGGCGGCGCGCGCCGAGCCCGGCGCTCCGAACACCTTCCTGCTGGCCGGATCCGGCCGCTTCCACCTCCTGGACCGGCCCGACCCGGAGCTGCTGGCCCGTACGGTCCCCGACGGACGACCCGAGACATGGCGGACGCTGGACGCCACGGTGCTCCACCACACCCTGCTGGACCATCTGTGGAACGTCCCGGACACGCCCGAGCACATCGGCTACCTCCACGATCCGACGGCGGCCGTCGAGCAGGCGGAGCGGCTGGGCGGCACGGTGGTGCTGATGCATCCGGTGCGCGAGGACGTCGTGCACGAGCTGGCGCGGCAGGGCATCGCGATGCCCCACAAGTCGACGTCCTTCGGGCCGAAGCCGGCGACGGGCCTGGTACTGCGGAGCCTGACGCTGGGGTGAGCCCTTCGGGAGCGGACATGCGAAGGGGGGGGGGGGGGGCGGCGGGGGCGGGGGGGGGGGG
>NZ_JBHYVB010000257.1:0-13639 GCF_042750115.1 Streptomyces sp. NPDC059455 | reverse complement strand
CCGCCGCCGCCCGCGCCCCCCCCCCCCGCCCGCGCCCCCCCCCGGACGTGGGCCCCGGTCAGACCGCCGGAAGCTCTCCGGTGCGGGCCACCCGGGCGTACCAGCGGGCGCTGGACTTCGGCACCCGGGCCTGCGTCGGGTAGTCGACGTAGACCGCGCCGAAGCGCTTGCTGTAGCCGTACGCCCATTCGAAGTTGTCCATCAGTGACCACAGGAAGTAGCCGCGCAGATCGGCGCCGTCCGCGATGGCCTGGTGGGCCACGGCCAGATGGGCCTGGAGGTAGTCGATCCGCCGCGGGTCGTGGACCGCGCCCTCCGCGTCCGGCTTGTCGTCGAACGCGGCGCCGTTCTCGGTGATGTACAGCGGTACGCCCGGCGCCTCACGGCTGTAGCGCATCAGCAGGTCGTGCAGCCCGGTCGGGTCGATCGTCCAGCCCATCTCGGTGCGCTCGCCCGGGGTCTGGTGGAACGCCACCCCTTCCGAGCCCGGCCACGGGGAGTGGGCACTGGCGCCGTGGCCGTCGTGGCGGGCGGGCGAACCGTCGTTGTCGGTGGCGGCTGATACCAATGACGGTGTGTAGTAATTGATGCCCAGCGCGTCCAGGGGGTGCTTGATGACGGCCAGATCGCCATCGCGGACGAACGACCAGTCGGTGATCGAGGCGGTGTCCTTGATCAGGTCGCTGGGGTACGCGCCGCGCAGCAGCGGCCCGGTGAAGACGCGATTGGCCAGTGCGTCGATACGCCGCGCCGCGTCCAGGTCCTCGGGCTTGTCGCTGAGCGGCCGGACCACGGCCGGGTTGAGGCTGATGGCGAGCTGCGCGCGGGCGGGGAGCGCGGCGCGCAGCGCCTGGGCGCCGAGGCCATGGGCGAGGTTCAGATGGTGGGCGGCGCGCAGCGGGGCCAGCCGCTCGGTGCGGCCCGGGGCGTGCACCCCCGAGCCATAGCCCAGGAAGGCGCTGCACCACGGCTCGTTGAGGGTGGTCCAGAACTCGACGCGGTCGCCCAGCGCCTCCGCCACGATGCCCGCGTACTCGGCGAACCGCTCGGCGGTCTCGCGCTCCGGCCATCCGCCAGCGCTCTCCAGCTCCTGGGGGAGGTCCCAGTGGTAGAGGGTGACCACCGGCTGGATGCCGGCGCCCAGCAGCTCGTCCACCAGCGAGCGGTAGAAGTCGAGCCCGCGTTGCACGGCCGGTCCCCGGCCGGTCGGCTGCACCCGCGACCAGGACACCGAGAAGCGGTACGCCCCCAGGTTCAGCTCCGCCATCAGCCGGACGTCCTCGCGGAAGCGGTGGTAGTGGTCGACCGCCACATCACCGGTGTCACCGGCGAGCACCTTGCCGGGGGTGTGGCTGAAGGTGTCCCAGATGGAGGGGGTACGGCCGTCCTCCTGGGCGGCGCCCTCGACCTGATAGGCGGCCGAGGCCGCGCCCCACAGGAATCCGGGCGGGAAGGTAAGAGTCATGGAAGCGCTCCCATTCGAGGTCGTGGGGAGGGGAGGAAACGGGGAGGGAGGACGGAGCGGTGGTCGCGGGCCGCTCAGCCCTTGACCGCGCCCTGCATGATGCCCCCCACAATCTGCTTGCCGAAGAGGACGAAGGCGATCAGCAGCGGCAGGGTGCCCAGCAGCGCCCCCGCCATGATCAGTGATTGATCCGGGGTGTATCCACGGCTCAGACCGGTCAAGGCCACCTGCATGGTCGGGTTGCCGTTCTGGGTGAGCGCGATGAACGGCCAGAAGAAGTCGTTCCACGATTGGACGAAGGTGAGCATCCCCAGCACCGCCATCGCCGGACGCGCCGCCGGGAAGACGACATGCCAGATGATCCGCAAGCTGCTCGCGCCGTCCATCCGCGCCGCCTCGATCAGCTCGGTCGGCAGCGCCTGGGAGAGGTACTGCCGCATGAAGAAGACCCCGAAGGCGCTGACGAGCGTCGGCACGATGACCGCCTGGAGCTGGTCGGTCCACTCCAGCTTGGCCACCATCATGTACAGCGGTACGACGCTGAGCTGGGGCGGCACCATCATCGTCCCGATGGTGAGCATCAGCAGGATGTTCTTGAAGCGGAAGCGCAGCTTGGCGAAGGCGAAGCCCGCGATGGTCGAGAACAGCACGGTCGACGCCGCGACCGCGCCCGCCACCACCGTCGTGTTGAGCAGCGCGGTGCCCATGTTGGCGCCGTTCCACGCCTTGTCCAGGTTGTCGAAGAGGTTGCCGCCGAACCACAGGGGAGGGGGTGTCTGGGCCAGCCGGGTGTTGGTGCGGGAGGCGGCGATGGCGGTCCACACCAGTGGGAAGAGCGAGCCGACGGTGAACAGGATCAGCACGGCGTAGGTGATCTTGCCCCCGTGCAGCTGCCTGCCCGCTCGGTTGCGGCCCTTTCCGCCCCCTGGAGCGGTGCGCGCGGAAGCTGCCGGATCGAGTGTCTGCCGGGAAGAGACAGTGGCGCTCATGGTTCTCCTCGTCTCCCTCACTGGCTCTTTCGCAGCCGTCGCGCGAACAGCGCGTTGGCCGCGGCGATCAGCAGCAGGATCAGGAACATCGTCCACGCGATGGCGGAGGCCCGGCCGAGGTGCAGGTTCACCCAGCCCTGCTCGTACATGTACAGGCCGAGCGTCTGGTACTGGTGATCGGCGCCGCCGGTGGCCGTCCCCGCGGTGTTGAACAGCAGCGGCTCACCGAAGAGCTGGGTGGCCCCGATCGTGGAGACGACGACCGTGAAGAGGATGGTGGGCCGCAGCGACGGGACGGTGACATGCAGGAACTGCTTCCAGCGCGAGGCCCCGTCCAGCGCCGCCGACTCGTACAGATCGTTCGGCACGGCCTGCATGGCGGCCAGGTAGATCAGCGCGTTGTAGCCGGTCCACCGCCAGATGACGATCGTGGAGACCGCGATCTGCGAGGTCCAGGTGCCGTTCTGCCAGTCGACGCCGTCCAGGCCGACCAGCCCCAGAGACCAGTTGACCATGCCGTAGTCACGCCCGAAGAGCAGCGCGAACACCAGCGTGGCGGCGGCGACGGAGGTGGCGTACGGGGTGAGGATCGCCACCCGGAAGAACATCGAGGCGCGCAGCCGGTAGTTGAGCAGATGCGCGATCCCGAGGGCCATCAGCAGCTGGGGAACGGTGGAGATCACCCCGATGGTGAAGGTGTTCCGCAGCGCCTTCCAGAAGAACTCGTCTTCCCACAGCCTGGAGAAGTTGTGCCATCCCGCCCACTCCATATGGGTGGGGTTGGTGAGCTCCACTTGGTGCAGTGAGGCCCACCCCGTGTAGAGCAGGGGGAAGAGGCCGAAGGCGGCGAAGAAGACGAAGAAGGGGGCGACGAAGGCGTACGGGCTCCATCGCACATCCCAGCGGTAGCGGCGGCTGCGCCGGTCGCGGCGCCGCTGCTCGGCCGGGTCGGGCGCCGGCGCGGTCGCGGCGCGCGGGGCCGCGCCCCCCTGCCCTGCGGGGGGCGCGGCCGTATCAGGGGTGAAACCGGAAGGTGCGGTCATGTCCGGTCACTGGTCCAGCGCGTTGTCGTTCGTCTTGATCGCGGCCTTCCAGCCTTCGGCGGCGGACTTGCCCTGCTGCTCGACCTGGAGCAGGCCGACATCGGTGAAGTTCTGCTTGATGACGGCGTCCTTCGGGCCCAGGACCTGCGTCGGGCTGTCCTTCGCGGCCTGGGAGAAGATCTTGCCGATGGGCGCGTTGTCGAAGTACGGGAGCTTGGCGTCGGCCACCTGGGGCAGGTCGTACGCGGTCTGGGCGCTGGGGAAGCTCGCCTGCTTCTCGAAGAGCTTGGCCTGCTGCTCGGGCGCGGTCAGCCAGGTGGCGAGCTTGACCGCCTCGTCCTTGTTCTTCGCCGCCTGCGGCACGGAGAGGAAGGAGCCGCCCCAGTTGGCGGGCTTGGGGGCGGCTGCGACGTCCCACTTGCCCTTGTACTTGTCCCCGGCGTATTCCTTGATCTGGCCGAGCATCCAGGCCGGGCAGGAGACGGTGGCGAACTTGCCGTTGGCGAGCGCCTGCTGCCAGGGCTTGGTGAACTCCTGGAGCCCCGCGGAGAGTTTGGACGCGGACGCGTCGGTCGCCAGCTTCCAGGCCTTCTTCACGGCCGGGCTGTCCTTGTAGATGGGCTTCCCGCTCTTGTCGTAGTAGACCTCCGAACCGCCGGAGACCGCCGCGTTGAACAGTCCGCCGGCCGAGTCCAGGAACGCGGCTCCGCCCGGTGCCTTCTTCGCGTAGTCCTTGCCGGCGTCGAGGTACTTCTGCCAGTCGCCCGCCCAGAGCTTGGAGACCGCCTCACGGTCGGCCGGGAGCCCGGCCTGCTGGAAGAGGTCCTTGCGGTAGCAGATCGCCATCGGGCCCACGTCCGTGCCGAGGCCGATCGTCTTTCCGTCCTTGGCGGTGGCCTGAGCCCACTTCCAGTCGAGGAAGTTCTCTTTTTTGACGCCGTCCGCCTTCGAAAGATCAACGAACTTGTCGGCCTGGGTGGTGGTGACCTCATTGATGTTGCCCACCTCGACCGCCTGGATGTCGGCGAGCCCGCTGCCCGAGCCGAGGTGGGTGAGCAACTGCGGGTAGTAGTTCGAGGCCGGGTCGATCACATTCTCTTCGATCTTGATATCCGGGTGCAGCTTTGTGTATTCGTCATAGAGTCCGGCCTGTTTGAAACCCATGACGCCATACGTGCCAACGGTCACGACCGTCTTGCCGTTGCTGCTGCCGCCGCTGGATGAGTCGGCGGATCCGTCGTCGCCGTCATCGGCGCAGCCGCTGAGCAGCCCGGCTCCTAAAGCGGCGACGGCCGCGAGGACCACGGCCGTGCCGCGGTGACTACCAGTGTTCCTGCGCATTCCGTCCTCCTAGCGCCCCACCCAACGGCTTCCAGCCAAAAAGTGGTGATACATAGCTCTTTGAGATGCATCGAGTCGGGTGGGCATCGTGCGGGTTGTGTATGACTCAGGTACGGTGGGAGCGCTCCCAGCTGTGATGTGTTGAAGGGTCGCGGCTCCTCGCTGGGGTGTCAAGGGAGTGCGCGAAACAACTTCCCGAAACCACACTGCTGTTGAATGTCCACGCAGCCGCCCATTTGGGGGGTTGGAGCTGCTGGGCATGGACGGCTGGAGGCGCGATATGGCAGGAACGCGGCGGCATGGCGGGGGGCGGGGACGGCCGACCCTCGAGGAGGTGGCGGCCCGCGCCGGAGTCGGCCGCGGCACCGTCTCCCGGGTGATCAACGGTTCGCCCCGGGTCAGCGATCGCACCCGCACGGCCGTCGAGCAGGCCGTCGCCGAACTCGGCTATGTGCCGAACCGGGTGGCCCGCGCCCTCGCCGCCAACCGTGCCGACGCCGTCGCCCTGGTCATCCCCGAGCCCGAGACCCGGCTCTTCGCCGAACCGTACTTCTCCGACATCATCCGCGGTGTCGGCGCCGAACTCGCCGACACCGATCTCCAGCTGCTGCTCACTCTCATCCGCACCCCCAAGGAACGGCAGCGGCTCGCGGACTACCTCTCCGCGCACCGGGTCGACGGGGTGCTGCTGGTCTCCGTCCACGCGGACGACCCGCTGCCGGATCTGCTGGAGCGGATCGAGATGCCCGCGGTGCTCAGCGGCCGCCGTTCGGCGCACGAAACCGTCCCGTACGTCGACTCGGACAACACCGGCGGCGCCCAGTCCGCCGTGGAGCACCTCATCGGCCGCGGCCGCGAGACGGTCGCCACCATCACCGGCCCGCTGGACATGTATGTCGCGCAGTGCCGCCTGGAGGGCTACGGCGCCGCGGTCCGGGCGGCGGGCCGGGAGGTGGAGGCGGAGCTGGTGGCCTCCGCTGACTTCACCGAGGAGGGTGGCCGCCGGGCGATGCGGCAACTGCTCAGCCAGCGCCCGGACCTGGACGGGGTCTTCGCCGCCTCGGACGTGATGGCCGCCGGCGCCCGCCAGGTGCTGCGCGAGAACGGGCGCGGCATCCCGGACGATGTGGCGCTGGTCGGCTTCGAGGACTCGGCCGTCGCCCGCCATATGGACCCTCCGCTCACGAGCGTCCGGCAGGCCACGGAGGAGATGGGCCGGGCGATGGTGCGGGTGCTGCTGGAGGAGATCGCGGGACGCTCGGACCGCACGGCCAAGCGGCCACAGATGGTGCTGCCGACGCAGCTGGTGCGCAGGGAGTCCTCCTGAGACAGCAATAGGTGTGGGGCCGGTGGACAGTGTCCACCGGCCCCACTTCAGGGGACGGGTTGTGCGATTACGGCGCCGGTCAGGCGGATTACAGCGCCGGGTAGGCGTTCTTGAGCAGCTCCTGGAACTGGGCCGAGAACCAGTGGCCCGACAGCGGGGCGTTCGCCAGCGCACCCGACATGTTGTTGTTGTTGCGCGGGTTGCCGGTGTACGTCGGGTCGCACATCCGGTCGAAGCCCTTGCCCTCGTCGTTCGGGATCTGGGAGCTCGCGCCGTCCGACTCGCCCGGGGGCTTCATCCACACATACGCGTCGATCCCGGCCGCGGGTGCCGCCTTGGGCCGCTCACCGAGCCCGGCTCCGGACTGGTTGCACCAGTTGCCGACGTGGATCCGGCGGTCGTAGCGCCCGCCGTTGACGTACGTGTCCACGTCCGTCTTCGCGCCGGGACCGCTGGGCCGGGCCGAGCCGCCCCAGCCGTTGCGGGAGGTGTCGATCAGCGCGCCGATGTTGCTCGGGAAGCCGACGTTGACCAGCTCCTGGCGGAACGCCTGGGCGTAGGAGAGCTCGTCCACGTACCGGTTCCAGTCCACCCACTTCGACTGGCGCACGGTGGTGCCGTTGACCGAGTCGTTGATGGTGAAGTTGTTCTCCTTGAGCGCGCTGTAGTTGGCCGTGTTGACGATGATGCCGGCCACCTTGTCGACCGTGCTGCCCTCGGCGGTCGCCGCCTGCTTGATCACCTGTGCGGTGGGGTTGAAGTTGTCGTCCCAGCCGATCCAGCCGTGGTGCCCGGCGTCGATGTAGTTGTAGACGTTGCCGATCGAGCCCAGCTTGTTCAGGGCGTAGCCGACGCCCTTCACATAGTTGCCGTTCGCCTTCATCGTGTCGCACTCGGGCGTCGCGGTGGGCTTGCCGCCGGTGTTGGTGACCAGGTTGGGCAGCGAGTCGACCTCGATGGTGGTGACGATCCGCAGACTAGAGTTGGCGTACTTGGACTCGGAGAGGATCGCCGCGATCGGGTCGATGAACTGGGTCTTGTACTTGTCGATCTCGGTCGGGCCCAGCTCGCCGTTGGACGCCAGCGCTGAGCAGTCACGGCCGGGCAGGTCGTAGACCACTAACTGGACGACCGTCGGGCTGCCGCTCGACTGCTGCAGCGCCCGGTCGAGGTGGGCGCGCAGCCCCATCGCGCCGCCCGTGCCGTTGATCGCGGCGATCCGGTCCAGCCAGATGCCGGTCGGCTGGTTGGAGATCTTGCTGCCGCCGGGCTCGGCGGCGGCCTTCGCCGACCAGTCGGGGTTCACGTACACCTTGGCGCCCGAGTACGGGTTGTCGACCTTCGCGGCGGCCGCCCTGCCGCTGTCCACCTGGGCGGACGCCACGCCGGTCAGCGCCCCCATGGTCAGCGCGGAGGCGGCGAGCAGGGTGCCCGCCATTCGGATTCTGCGGCTCATTGCATTCCTTTCAAGTGATCGCGGAGTCCCACGCCGTAGTTGGTCGGCGTGCCGTTGTAATCGCTGATCAGGGACGGGCCCGAGGAACAGTCCCAGGTGTTCCAGGTCCACCCCAGATACGAGGCACCCTTGGCGTCCAGCCAGGCCATGACCCGGTCGACATAGCCGTGGGAGCAGGTGTTCTCGCCGATCTCGCCCGCCACGAACGGGACCTGGGCGATGACCGGGGCCAGCTGTTCGTTGAAACAGCTCTCGCTGGCGCAGGTGTTGAAGTTGTACGTGTGCCAGGCGGCGGCGAGATTGCCCGCCGGGTCGTTCGGCTTGTACGTCAGCCACTGGCGCAGATCGCCTGCGTAGGCGACCCCGGGGATCAGCACCAGGTTCCGTGCGCCGGTGGCCCGTACGGCGTTCAGCAGGGTCTGCATCCCGGCGACCTGGAAGTCGATCCCGGGGCAGCTCCCGCCGTCGCGCCAGCACTTCCACGCCGCCGTCGGATCGGAGGTGGCGCGGTCCGGGAACGGCTCGTTGAACAGGTCGAAGACCACGGCCTGGTCGCCTTTGAAGGTCTGGGCGACCGAGGTCCAGAAGGCCGGGGTGTACTGCGCGTCCGGCATCGGCTTCTGGCAGGTGGCGTACTCGGTGTCGGCGCAGTGGCTGTCCCCGCCGGTGTATCTGCCGTGGCTCCAGTGGAGTTCGACGATGGGCGTGATGCCACGGGCCTCCAGCCGGGCGACGAGTGCCTTGACGGCCGCGATGTAGTTGGCCCCTCCGTAGGCCGCGTTGATGTGGGAAAGGCCCAGCCAGCACTCCTCGTTGAGCGGGATCCGGACCGCGTTGACCTTCCAGTCGGCGATGGCCTTGACGGCCGCGTCGTCCACGGGGCCGTCGAAGATGCCACGCCCCTGGACGCACATGAACTCACCGCCGGAGCGGTTGACGCCCAGCAGCCGCCGGGTGGTGCCGTTCTCGTCGACGAGCTTGTTGCCGGAGGCGCGGAGCTTGGGCGGTGCGGCGTTCGGGCGGAACGGCTTCGACGGCTTCGGCGACTCAGCCGGTGCGTCGGCCGCCGAAGCGGTCACGGCCGGGCCGCTCGCCGCCGAGGCGGTGGCGGTGGCCGTGGGCACCAAGGCGGTACCCACCACGGAGAGGACCGCGGCGGCCACCAAGGCATAAAGACGCGGGGGTGCTCGCATGGAGCGACTCCTCGAGGTCCAAGCGCCGTTCGATGCGGCGCAGACTGCTGGAACCGCTCCCACTGGTTGAAGTGAAGGTAGCGCTCGACGGGCGCATGTCAACAGCTCCGTTCACGAATCATCGGTCGAAAGCGTTCGACGACCGGGTGTTGTTCAAAGACTTGACACTCCTTCGGGCTGACACGAACCTTGGGAGCGCTCCCACTGGTTCGCACACGCACTCCCCACCACCCGCACGAACCGCGAGGAGGTCCCCCCAGATGCGCGTACAGCGTGGCTCGCCCTTATCCGGTCCACGACGATCAGGGGCACGACGACGGATGAGGCGGCTGGTGACCACCCTGGCCGCCGCCCTCTCGCTCCCCGTGGCCATGACCGCGGCGGGCGGCACCGCCCCCGCGCACGCCGCGGCGGTCCAGTGCGGGGTCGACTACAAGACCAATGACTGGGGCTCCGGCTTCACCGCCGATCTCACCATCACCAACCCCGGCACCGACGCCATCGACGGCTGGACCCTGACCTACGACTACGCGGGCAACCAGAAGCTCGGCAACGGCTGGAACGGCAGCTGGTCGCAGTCCGGCAAGACCGTCACCGTCACCAACGCCGGGCACAACGCGAAGATCGCGGCCGGGGGCAATGTCACCACCGGCGCCCAGTTCACCTACAGCGGCACCAACGCCGCCCCCACCTCCTTCGCCGTCAACGGCGTGGCCTGCCGGGGCGCCCATCAGCCGCCCATCGCGGTGCTGAGCAGCCCGTCACCCGGCGCCGTCTTCAGCTCCGGCGGCACCGTCCCGATGACGGCCACGGCCGCGGCGGCCGACGGGGCGACGATCAGCAAGGTCGAGTTCTACAGCGACACCAAGCTCCTCGGCACCGACACCACCTCCTCGTACGCCTTCGACTACCAGGACGTCCCGGCGGGCGACTACTCGCTCTACGCCAAGGCGTACGACAGCCAGGGCGCCGCCGCCGAGTCCACCCCCGTCGGCATCCATGTGGCGGCCGGGCCCGCGCTGGTGGCCAGTCCCGGGCAGCTCGGGGTGCAGCAGGGCAAGACCGGGACGTTCGGCGTCAAGCTGTCCACCAAGCCGTCCGCGAACGTCACGGTCTCCGTCGCCCGCACCTCGGGCAACACCGGGCTCACGGTCTCCTCGGGCGCCGCCCTCACCTTCACCCCCGCCAACTGGGACACCGCCCAGCAGGTGACCGTCGCCGCCGCGAACTCCGGCACCGGCGCCGCGACCTTCACCGCGACCGCCGCCGGCCACACCAAGGCCGAGGTCACCGTCACCCAGCTGGCCGCCGCGAAGGTCTACGACGCCCGCTTCCTGGACCTCTACAACAAGATCACCACACCCTCGGCGGGCTACTTCTCCCCCGAGGGCGTTCCGTACCACTCGGTGGAGACCCTGATCGTCGAGGCCCCCGACCACGGCCATGAGACGACCTCCGAGGCGTACAGCTATCTGATCTGGCTCCAGGCGATGTACGGCAAGGTCACGGGGGACTGGTCCAAGTTCAACAACGCGTGGGACCTCATGGAGAAGTACATGATCCCCACCCACGCCGACCAGCCCACCAACAGCTTCTACAACGCCTCCAAGCCGGCCACCTACGCGCCCGAGTGGGACCAGCCCTCCCAGTACCCCTCGCAGCTCAACGGCAATGTCCCGGTCGGCAACGACCCCATCGCCGCCGAGCTGAAGAGCGCGTACGGCACCGATGACATCTACGGCATGCACTGGATCCAGGACGTCGACAACGTCTACGGCTACGGCAACGCGCCCGGCAAGTGCGAGGCCGGGCCGAGCGACACCGGCCCCAGCTATGTCAACACCTTCCAGCGCGGTCCGCAGGAGTCGGTCTGGGAGACCGTGACCCAGCCCACCTGCGACGGCTTCAAGTACGGCGGCAAGAACGGCTACTTGGACCTGTTCACCGGCGACGCCGCGTACGCCAAGCAGTGGAAGTTCACCAACGCCCCCGACGCCGACGCCCGGGTCGTCCAGGCCGCCTACTGGGCCTCGGAGTGGGCCAAGGCGCAGGGCAAGGGCGGCCAGATCTCCGGCAACATCGCCAAGGCCGCCAAGATGGGCGACTATCTGCGCTACGCGATGTACGACAAGTACTTCAAGAAGATCGGCAACTGTGTCGGGGAGACCACCTGCCCGGCCGGGAGCGGCAAGAACAGCTCCCACTACCTGCTGTCCTGGTACTACGCCTGGGGCGGCGCCACCGACACCTCCGCCGGCTGGTCCTGGCGCATCGGCTCCAGCCACGCCCACGGCGGCTACCAGAACCCCATGGCGGCCTGGGCCTTGAGCTCGTACGCCGACCTCAAGCCCAAGTCCGCGACGGGCGCGAGCGACTGGTCCACCAGCCTCAAGCGCCAGCTGGAGTTCTACCGCTGGCTGCAGTCGAGCGAGGGCGCCATCGCGGGCGGCGCCACCAACAGCTGGCAGGGCCGCTATGCCACGCCGCCGTCGGGCAGCTCCACCTTCTACGGCATGTACTACGACGAGAAGCCGGTCTACCACGACCCGCCGTCCAACCAGTGGTTCGGCTTCCAGGCGTGGTCCATGGAGCGCGTCGCGGAGTACTACAACCGCACCGGTGACGCCTCCGCGAAGACGGTCCTGGACAAGTGGGTGAAGTGGGCGCTGTCCAAGACCACCGTCAACGCCAACGGCACCTACCAGATCCCGTCCACCCTCCAGTGGTCCGGCCAGCCCGACACCTGGAACGCCTCCAGCCCCGGCGCCAACGCGAACCTGCACGTCACCGTCGCCGACTACACCAATGACGTCGGCGTGGCGGCCGCGTACGCCAAGACCCTGTCCTACTACGCCGCCAAGTCCGGCGACACCAAGGCCAGGGACACCGCGAAGGCGCTGCTGGACGGCATGTGGAACAACTACCAGGACGCCCTCGGCATCGCGGTCCCCGAGACCCGCGCCGACTACAACCGCTTCGACGACCCGGTCTACGTACCCAGCGGCTGGACCGGGACCATGCCGAACGGTGACAAGATCGACTCCAGCTCCACCTTCATGTCGATCCGCTCCTTCTACAAGAACGACCCGGCCTGGTCCAAGGTCGAGGCGTATCTGAAGGGCGGCGCGGTGCCCAGCTTCACGTACCACCGGTTCTGGGCCCAGGCGGACATCGCGCTGGCGATGGGGTCGTACGCGGATCTCTTCGAATAGCCGGTTCCAGCTAGCCGGTTCCGGCGCCTGACAGGCGGGGCTCCCGGGCGCGGGAGCCCCGCCGCTCACGCGGGTTCGGCACGCGCCCCGACTCCGTACACCGCGCGCACATTGCCCTTCGGCCGCGGCTTGTCCCTGCCGCAGGGCCCCGCCGCGAAGGCACGCAGCAGATTCTCCGTGGCGCGGGTGACGAAGGCCCTGGTGCGCGCGTCCATCCCGTGATCGCGCCCGTTCTCATGGGTCCCCGCCATCAGGGCCTCCACCCAGCGCATCGTCCCCGAGGCGAAGACCCCCGCCCCGCTCGCCACGGTGTAGTACGCGGAGTCCGAGTGGCTGTGCCGCCCCCGGCAGACCAGGGGGGAGTGGGCGATGATCCGCAGTGGCGCCGGGGTGGGGTCGCCCGGGGTGACCCGGTCGTACTCCACACCCACCAGATGGTCGAAGGAGTCGCCGTCGTCCACCCCGGTCCCGGCGAACAGCCAGTGGCCGCTGTCCAGGACGACGTACGGGGCGTCGGTCGGGTAGCCCTCGTAGAGGACGCCGGTCAGCGAGGACTCGGGATCGGGCGCCGGGGGCTGACGGAAGTCGGTGGTCGCCAGGTCGCGATGGTTCACCAGGTACGGGTCATCCCGGTAGGCGGTCTTGTAGCAGACCACGGTGCGCGCGGGGGCACCGCCGGGGCCGGGCTCCAGCCGGATCCGGCGGAAGCAGGTGTTGGCGCCGAGGAAGGCCAGATTGGTGCCGTCGTCCCGGGCCCGGGTCACGTACTGCCGCTGCTGCGGGGTCCAGTACTCGTCGTGACCGAGCGACAGGGCGGCCGTGGCGCCCTCGAGCACGGCCGGCCGCAGATGGACGTCCACGCCCGTGGTGTACGCGAGCGGAAGGCCCAGCCGTTCGGCGAGGACCACCACGGCCCGCTCGTAGACCAGGAACTTCTCCGCCCCGTCGGCCGCGTACGGCCGGTCGAAGCTGACGGCCAGCGAGCGCGACCCGTACGCACCGTCCCGGCCCTGGTAGAGGCTGTAGCCGCCCCAGGTGTTGTACGCCTGCCAGGTGGCCGGTGCGTGCATCAGCAGGGTCCGGCCCCGCGCCTGCCGCGAGCGCACGATCAGCGGCACATAGCGCTGATGGCCGTTCGAGGCGTCCAGCCGCAGCAGATACGCGCCCTCCGGCCAGTTCCGGGCGCGGATGCGGAGCGAACGGTCCCAGTCGGCCCGCACCGTGCGGGTGGCGTCGAGGAACAGGGGCGGGCCCTGCTTCCTGCCGTCCACCCGGCGCGACCGCCACACCAGCCGCGCCTGCGCCCCGCCGTACCAGCCGATCCGATAGGCCGATACGCGGAAGGCGGGGGCGGTCGTCGACACATGGAGCCCGACCTCCTCGTCGGATAGCACGCTCACCCGGTCGGTATAACCCTCGATGGCGTCGGGCGGCCCCACCGAGCGGATCCGCCAGTCGGCACTGCCCGGCCGGGCCCGCTCCGCCTCCTCCGCCCGGCGCGCGGCGTGGGCGCGGCGGGCCGGGCGGGTGGGGTGGCCGCGCCGCGCGGGCGTGGGGACGCAGCCCGTCGCGAGCGGCCCCGCGGCGCCCCCCGCGGGGGGGGGCGCCGCGGG